>JBMNNU010000071.1:0-13391 GCA_050942695.1 Chloroflexota bacterium | reverse complement strand
GCAGGTCCTACCGCAGGAGCTGCACCAGCAGGAGAAGCTACTCCAGCAGCAACTGCTGTACCCGTGTCACCGGTGCCGACTGCCGATGTCCAAGCGAGGCTTGCCGAATTCCTATCTATTTATGAGATAACGGAAGCCGAATACAAACAGATGGTTGAAGTCCAGGTGCTTTATCGAAAGCTGGAAGAGTCCATGGGAGCAGAGGTTCCAACCTCCGCAAATCAGGTCCACGCACGCCACATACTGGTGGAAACAGAAGAGAAGGCCAAAGAGCTGGTAGAGAAGCTGAGGAACGGAGAGAGCTTCGAAGAGCTTGCCAAAGCGGAATCGACAGACGCAGGTTCAAAGGACCAGGGCGGCGATCTGGGCTGGTTCCCGGAAGGCGTGATGGTGCCGGAATTCGACGAAGTGGTATTCAAGCTGGAGCCCAATACGATCAGCGATCCGGTCAGCACAACATACGGGTGGCATATCATTGAGCTGTTGGAGAAAGAGGAGAACCGCCCTCTGGACGAGCAGACGCTGAATTTCAGAAAAAGCGCTGCATTGCAGGAATGGCTTGATAAGGCTAGTAACGGCTCTGACGTAATCCGTTCGTTAACGCAGGAGCAACTGGACTGGGTTTACAAGAAGATCAAGTGGAACCCGCCTTACTAAGGGAATCGAACGATGTAGGGGGCTGGCAGTTCTGCCAGCCCCCTACGTAATTTTTAGACGTTCAGCAACTGCATGAATGGCTGAATATCCTGCAGGTCTGGAAGGACCATTTCTGCTCCTGCAGCAGCCAACTCTTCCATAGTGAAGTGGCCGGTCGCAACGGCTACTGAACGGTAGCCGTTATCTAGGGCACACGCTACATCCCTTGGGGTATCTCCCAGTACGATGACGTCTTTAGGGGCAATGGCCAGCCCTGTGAATTGCTCGGCGCGCTCAACTGCAATGGGCGGGAGATGAGTCCTATCCCATGCTTCTGAGCCGAAGGCTCCAATAGAAAAATAGCGGTCCAATCCCACGGAAGCTAGCTTATGGTAGGCGATCTCTGGGGTATTGCCCGTAACCAACCCCAACAATACCCCATTGAGAGCTAGCGTCTCCACCAAGAGATCGACCCCAGGCAGCTTAACGTAGTGGCCATCGCTCTCATGGGGTTCCTGATAAATGGCGACCATCTGCCGACACGCCTCCGCTGCTAGCTCCCTGCTGCGTGAGCCTCCCAGGCCCATTTTATCCGCAAGCGTCATGAATATCTGCATGTCGGTCATGCCATGGAGCCCCGCAATAAACCGGCATTCCTCTCTATACACCGATTCGAAAGCCATCTTGAAGGCGCGTGTGTGAGGGGAAGGTCCCTCCGTTCTTATCAAAGTGCCATCTACGTCGAACAGCACCAGAGTAGCTGACTTGCCTGACAAGCGGACCCTCCGAAAGAGTAATACTTAATGGGATAATACTTACAAATGGCCTATAGGTGCAAGAGATGAGCCGAGATGGGTGTAGGGTTAAGGCTCGTCAGGCAGCCACTTCTCTAAGCTTTTTCTTTTCTTCCCACGAGAGGACCTTGTTTAGATCCAGTAAAATGATCAAGCGGCCATCGACTTTCGCGATCCCCCTGATGTAATCCGATTCGATAGTCGTTACTACAGGAGAGGGGGGTTCCACAGATTCGGTCGGTACCCGCAGGACCTCTGAAACGGCGTCAACTACCATCCCGATGATGTGGTCGCCTACGTCGACTACGACGATACGGCTTGATTTGGTGCGCTCGCTCTCTACAAGCCCAAAGCGCTTCTTTAGGTCCACAACCGGAATCACTTTCCCTCTAAGGTTGATCACACCCTCTACGAACTCCGGGGCACGAGGAAGCCTTGTGATGCTGGTCATCCGGATGATCTCCTGCACCCGGCTGATATCCACGCCATACACCTCGTTGGCTAACTCAAAAATGACTAACTGCTCCTCCGCATCAAGGGCTTGCACGTCTGCCATATCTTAGTCCTCCTCGATAGCTGCGTAATTTGTAGTTTAGGAAATAATAAAAATCTCCTCCATTAATTAATCGGCAATTATTCTACAAGCTTTACCCCTGATATCGTGGTTATCTGCCAATGGCTCTAACTACTAGCCGGCTTAGATATTGCTTTGTTTTCTGATCGAACACCCCGCCGCACGTTATCATAGTAAGCTCTGAAACCCCTCTTTGCGCGAACACCTGTTCGACGGGTGCTTTGTCAGCGTCGTACCATTTCTGCCATTGGACTATGAATTGGTATCTCTTATTGTCGACAGCAACTATCTCAACCATCTCTCCAGGATTAAGACTGTATAGTCTCCAGAACACCCCCGTACTGCCTCCCCAGTCCACGTGGCCGGCTAATATCGCGTTGCCCAACTCTCCCGGCTTGGGGCCAAGGCAATACCATGCCACCTTCTGTGGATCTTTCGGAACATCCATCGCACCATCCGCAGCCATCCCAACGAACTCGAAACCGGCATCCACATCGATCGATGGTATTAATATCCGTTTTGGAAGCTCGATGGGCACCTCCTTCTTAGCAGAGGTCCCTTGGCTGGATAACGGTTTCAGTTTGGAGAGGATCGCATCGGTCTCCTCAATGGAGGGTTTTCGGACTGAAGTTGCTGTTGGCGCCGCTGTCGTTGGAGTTGCAGTGGACTGACTTCTCTCACCACCGTTGAGTATCGAGGGTACAGCGCCTAAAGAGACGGCAACTGGGTATCCGGCACCCACTAGCAGAATCGAGAAACAGATCACGATACTAAGAACGCGTCCCATCCTATCCCCCCGCACCTTCACTAGAGCCGATTCTTTCGCTTGTAATCTATTGGGGTGAATGTGTTAAACCAATGGACTAAGGGCCTTTTTTTGTGATTACTTCGCCCTTATAATCAATGCCAATGGTCCTGATCATCAGAAAACAGCCTCTTTACTGCGCGGAGTTTGTTGACTCTAATCACTACATCCACTAAGATTGGCGTCAGTTTACGGCATTTTCCTCTGAAGACGCCGGTGGGGATGGTTCACACGAACAGCCAGATCGTGTAACAGTCCAATGCTGTAGCGTCGGGGCTCGTCCTCGACGAGGTACCACGTCAGGCACAAGGCCTGACGCTACATTGTGACTCGTGCCGTGAACCATGCCAGTCGGTGTTATTGACGGCACGGGAACCCTCATATAAACGATCTTTCTCTCTGAGGGCCGGGAACAATATATAGTGATCTTAAGGTGGGGCACTCGTGGAACCAACGCCTTCCACAAATCAAGGTATTGACTCAGCTTCGTCTTCAGCTCTTTCGGCCTTGATCGTTGACGATCAACGAGAGCTCGCAGAGCTACTTGCCGAACGGTTAAGTGTGGAGGGTATCGAGTGCACCGTCGTAACTACAGCCGCCGATGGCCTTAGAGAATGTTCTTCGAAATCATTTGACGTCGCTTTCGTCGACCTCAAGCTTCCAGATATGAGTGGCGTCGCGATCGCGGCTGAATTAAAGGGGATGCTTACGGACTTGAAGGTGATCTTGATGTCTGGTTTTGCTGCCTCGCTCGACGATGTCGATGTTGGGGCTTCTCACCTGGATGGTGTTCTTCCAAAACCGTGGCGGCCGACCGAGTTGGAAGCGATACTTAGAAACATAGGGAGGCAGCGATCTTGAGAGGATACCAGTGTCGCATATTGGCCTCGCTTCTCCTCTTCTTTAGCACCCTCACCTGCTTAGTTGCAGGTTCAGCTCAAGCCAATGGAATTGGCACACTATACGTTGCCATTGAGACAGGGCAGATCGTTTCTGTTATCGATACCAATACCAACACCGTAGTGGAGTTGGTCCCGCTCGACCTTCCCCCCGGTGATATCGATTTCAGTCCCGATGCACACTTCGTATACGTCAGCCATCTCAATTCCAACCTCATTTCGATCATCGACACCAGCGTCGAGCAGGTGACTGCCACTATCGATACTCCAGGCCAGGTGGGAGAGATCGAAGTAGCCGCCGGAGGGACGCGTCTCATCGCAACGGATCCGCAGCAGGGATTGATCCGCGTCATCGACCCTAGCTTGAAGAACCAACTGTTTGCCGTCTCAGTTAACGGTGAGCCTGTATCGTTGGCGGTTTCTTTGGATGGGGATCTAGCTTACGTTTCAGACAGCGCGTCAGGATCGGTCTCTACCGTGGACCTGAAGAGCCAAATGGTGGTGTGCACGATTCAAGCAGGCCATGGGGCACATTACCTATCTCTAGCTCCTGATGGAATGGAGCTGTTCGTCACCAGCCTGGAAAGCGAGCACCTTCTAGTCTTGGATGCCGTCACAGGCCGTGTAAAAAGATCCTTTACGATAGGCCCTGCTATCGGTCCAGTTGCTTTCTCCCCTTTGGGCGATGTCGCCTATCTTCCCCGAGCAGACAAAAACGAGATCGCTGTAGTCAACCCCGTGTCCGGCTCAGTGATTGATGCAATATCTCTTCCGGGGAAACCTTTCTCTCTCAACATTAACAAAGCTGGAAGCAAGGGTTACGTTACCTTACCTGAAAACGACACAGTGGCGGTTATCGACATCACCAATCGAAAGCTGTTAGCCCAGGTGTCGGTTGATGAAAAACCTACAAAAGCGGTGCTTTCCCCCTTACAAGAGAGGGTTGAGCCTGTCGTGATCCCGGGAGCACTTCCCAACACAGGTGGTGAAGAGCAACAACAGTCCCCTGCGGTTTTATTGGTTTTGGTGGCGCTAATAGTGGCTAGCGGGGCTGTGATTTTTAAACGGTTCCGGGCTAATCCTTCAGCAAAATGATCTCTGTCCGCCCGCCTTTGGGGCTCAACTGATTACGATACCGAGGAAGGCCACCACGGCCAGTATAAGGTTCGCTATAGCGCAGATGACCGCAGCCGACGTTAGCGAGCCAATAAGCAACATCGAAGCCGGCAATTGGCGCCAGTGGACGATTAATGGGGATCGTCCATCGCTGTCCCGAAATTGCCGGTCACTATTCCTCCGGAAGGCATAATCCTCAAAGACCTTTTCTGCCCAACCGGTTATCTTTGCCGCTAAATACCTGTCGTACCGCCTGAAGCATGGCACTGTACCGGTCCATTTGGAAGAGGGAAGGATTGTTAGAACCCCAACCAGAAAGCCGGTTAACAGCCCGACTGCTGCGATCGCAGCAGCTACGGCTGCAGCCAAACTAACGACGGGTAGCTCGATCAGCGAGGCACCACTCGTATGGATGACCGGTGCTGGGGCAATCTGTTCGATCGCAACCAAGCCAACAGCAAAGCCGTAGATGGCTGTTAGCATAGGAACTGCATTCCATACCGTGGATTCGACAGCAGAGCGCCACTTTGGAAACAGCGCATCGCTTCGGGCAAACAGTACCAGGACACCGAACACCCACCCGATCGAAGCTCCGATCTCGAACGCATCCCAGATCCAGTGGCCAAGTATGTGATGGAAGACTATTCCTGTCGAAAGCCCCCAAGCAGCTACTGTGGCCATTGCTGATATCGGCCGTAGCAAGGGAACGATGGGGTCAACCCACCGCTCTACCGCTCGTTTTCTCCCGTCTCGGATCGAGATAGTAAGCCAGCATAATAACCATACTGCAGCACAGGTCAAAGATATAACGTGGCTTGGAAGGTCGCCGATCTGCGATGTATCTGCAGTAACCCCGAGGACGATACCTATCGTCACCCACATTGCTCCAATCAACAATAATCGCCTTCTATCCCCGATTGGACCCAAATCCCACCCTGTAGCTATATCCGGGATGCCTACGTTGTACCAAATCCAACGTTGAAGGCGATCGAGCAGGACTGGAAGCGCAAGGCAAGCTGCAAGAAGTAATGCCCATGTCGCTGTGGGAAGGGATGCAACCAGTGCCAAAGCTGGGCCGATCCCAATAGCAGTAATCGCCGCGGTGATCCAATAGGGCGAACTGAGATCCCGTCGATCGGATTTCGGATCGGGACGTTCTCTGACCAGTATCGATAATTTTCTCCCGTCACCTTCTGCGGTTGATATCCACAGTGTCCCCTCATGCGCCCCTTCCCGCTGCCATACCTGGCGATCAACCAGCACGAGAGCCCGTTGAGATGAATGCCCATCAGTTAACGGGCCAAAACGCTTTGGCTCCACCTGCGCCCACTTCGGCGCCTCAAGCGTACCAGTTACCGCGCCGCCGCCTTCGTTTGCTATAGCACAGTGGAACAGTAGCGACCGCGGAGCCCCCTCTCGCTCCCAAGGTTCGATGATCCATCCAGCCGGCCGAGCGATCAATTTGGGTGCTTCTTCATCATATACTGATAATGTTATGTTAAGAACCCCAACGGTGCTGGATTGAGGCGACCAGCCCATAACGCGAATAGGCACCTTTGCGCTATACCTTCTCCAAGCGGCTAAGTGGGTCGTATCTATCCTGACCGTTATGGTGAGAGGGAAATGAAGGGTACAATCGACATTGGGAGGCAGTATAGTAGATAACCATTCCGGGCCATCATCGAGTTTGTGCAAGGAGACAACTGGCCCCCCGCGGTTAATTACAGTCACGTAGCCGGTTACGATATCACCCTGTTTGACTCGCCCGAAATCGAGGCAGGCCGGTTGAAATTCGATGCACGGGAGCGGTTGGTCCGAAGCAGCCTTGTCTGCAACTGGCTGCCGCCAACCGGGTTTCGTTGCTCTGTACTGGTCGTACTCAGCCCTCCTGGCCTTGTCTCCTAGAATGTGCCAGGCTTCGACCAGTTCTGCTACTCGGCGACCTACAGTAGGGTCGCTTTTCCCCCCGGAGACATCAGGGTGGACCTCCTTAATCAGCCGCCGGTAAGCTTTGCCTATCTCTTTTTGATCAACATCAGGGGATAGCCCAAGCGCTGCGTAGTAGTCTTTATACTGATCGTTTTGTCTCATGGCATAAAAAACCGTACAAATTGAGGCGCTCCGCCTCTATTCCAGGCGGGCGCCTCGCGTTGACCTAGCTACATCCCCTGGTTACCGCTTCAGGTTGTTCAACTCCTGCAACATCTCATCCGAAGCGTTGATGATCCTGCTGTTGGCCTGGAAGCCTCTCTGGGCCATAATCATCCTGCTGAACTGTTCGGCTAGGTCGACGTTTGATGCCTCCAAAGAGGCGGATACCAGAGTTCCCCTGCCGTTAGTGTTCGGTGCCCCAATGGTAGCGGGTCCGCTGTTGTTGCCCTCCTGATAGAGGTTCCCCCCTTTCCGGACCAAACCCTCAGGGTTTGGGAAGATGGCCAACCCTATCTGTGGCTGGTTTACATTGTCGACAGTGCCATCGGAGCGGACACCGGTTAACCTGCCATCGCTGCCGATGTTGAAGCTAGCCCAATCCGGCTGGATCTGAATGGGGTCGTCGCCTTCAGCATCGAAGACATAGTAGCCGCTAGACGGTTCTACCAGATAGCCCTGGTGGTCAACAGCGAAGGAGCCATCGCGGGTGAAGTAAGAAGGATTTGCTACCCCGCCAACTATGGTGCCAAGCACGAAGAAGCCCTCTCCCTGGATCATCACGTCGGTATTCTTTCCGGTGCTGATCACTGTGCCCTGAGTCATGATGCTGGTGATCCCGCCGAGGTCCATACCGAGGCCAATCTGCGTTGGATTGGTACCACCGGTATCGGCACCGCCCGCGGAACCGCTGTTGTACGACTGGTACAGCGCCTCTTTAAAGTTCACTCTGCTGGCTTTATATCCAGGAGTGTTGACGTTAGCGATATTAGCAGCCACTACGTCCATAGACGTCTGATGGTTTCTCATACCGGATATCGCGGTCGACATTGATCGAAGCATGTTGTTCTCCTTTCCAGCCTGACTGTTTCGCTCTGCTACCCTTTTTCGAATAGGAACTCGGTTAAAGTTCCCTATCGCCCTCGGTGATAGAGATGACATCACGTAGCTTCACCGTCCTGTCGTTGATTTTCAGGACGATGTCTCCATCTTTCATTTCCACCCCATCGACGATCCCGCTCACCGTTTCACCGGTTTCCGGGACCAAAGCTTCCACCTCCATCTTGATCAGGTTACTGGCTTGGGCTAACTGCGTGTCCTCGTTTTTCGCTACGGATAGGACGTCGGAAAGTTTTACCAGTTTTTCCCCAACCGACAGTATGGTGCCATCATCGAGAACTTGCGCTGATGTCACCGTACCCGATATCAATTCGTCGCCGTCTATCGAAATGCCTTCGATCTCCTTACCTATCAACCCGCTGGCTTGGCCGAAATGCTCAAGCTCCATCAATAGAGCTAAGTTATTGTCCAAGCTTTGCATCTTCTCGAGCGTGCTGAACTGCGCTAACTGCGCTATGAATTCGGTATTGTCCATAGGATTCAGGGGGTCCTGATACTGAAGCTGTGCCATCAGCAGCTTGAAGAACTCATTTTTACCCAAGTCCCCTCCAACGATTGGGGTTGAGGTTGATGATGTTGTACTGGAAGTTGCTGTCACCTGCATTGGTGGCCTCCTAAATCCTGTAGTCTACGAGGTAGTGGCTCGAGCTTTTCTCTACCCGCTCCGCGACAAAGTTCGCCGCTTCCCTGTTTTCCGTTTGCTGGCCAGCAGTTACAGATGCGTGGCGCCTGAACCCAGCCCACTGTCCATGAGCATCGAAGGAAGGTGTGCTGCTTCCTAACCACCCTGCCGGATTCCCAGAACCGCTATTGAACTCCAGCGATAGCTCTCCCAACTGTATGTCTCGCGCCTGCAAAGCTTGCTTAAGTTGGGGTAATGCCGTCTCTATCAGTCCCTTAGTGCCGGCCGACTCCGTCGTGATCTGTAGAGTTAAGACGCCACCTTTCATCTCTAGCCGAAGATCCATCCACCCCAGTTCAGGTGGCCGCAACTGGACTCTCATACTCGTATTACGTGGTATGCTCAATTTGGCGGCGTGGTCCAGGATCTGATCCAGAAGGTCACTCTTCGGACTTAGCGCTGCTTCGGCTTTTTCCGAAGCAGCCATCGCTGAAATGTCTCTTCCTGTTACAATACCCGCAGCATCTCCGGTTGATACACTATCTGTTACTTTGCCATCCGCAGCTTTTGTAACGGAACTGCTTCCCTGCGACGCCGCGCTAACCGCTTCAGCTATCGTTGGCTCTGTGGAGCCTTGCTTGGCTGCAGCGTTCGTTGTTCCTATAGAGCGCTCCGGGAGGGTGATTCCAGACGAAGCTTCGTTGTTCAATGGGACCCGACCGGCTACATCAACAGATGCTGTAGTGTTGATTCGGGCCGAGGATCGCTCTGCCGCCGCCCCGATCACCGGCTTCTCTGCACCACCGTCACCACCTTTGATCTGATCCATCGCAGCTCTATCTGTGGAATGGCTGCGGTTATCTCCGCCAGAAAAACGATTACCGAGCTGGTTGACCGGCAGATCGAGCTGTTCGGTTTCTTTCACAGTAGTCGATGTTGCACTCTCGCCTGCGCTTTGATTGCCCGATCGGTAGAAGTCTGCTCCGATCGATCTCCGGTTTTCAGCCGATCCGGCCGTGTTTGCCAAACCCTCGGTTTGTTCTGCAGTAGTTCGATTCGTTTCGTGTAGCGTCACGGCGGCGACCTGTTGGTTGCCATCTACCCGAAAAGCCATCGAAGCGGCTTTGGCTGCCTCGTTTCCGACTATTTCGACGACCGTCGTCGCCCCCGAAGCGCTACCGGATCCATTCTTCGGATCGATTAGCAAGTCTCCGCCGTTCTCCGTTGTAGCCGGAACAGCCATCGCTACCATAGTAGCTACCATGGCAGCATCGATGCTGTTGCTATCGATGTCAGCCTGTTCACTCGTATCTCCAGGTACATCCGGTGAAGAGTGTGTGTTTGGATTCTTCTCACCCCCGTGACCTTTCACGATGTGTCTGGATGCGCCCTTGGCCGTCGCCAAAATGGAATCGAATTCAGAAGAATCACCGCTTCGCCCCTGGGAGTTCGCAGAAGACGCTGATGCCTGCGAGCACGACTCGGGGCTCGATATCGTCAATACCTGCACTCTTCCCTCGTTTCTACCGCCTGCCTTCAGTGGCGGCCGACTGTAAAATGGCTAATTTGGCTGACAGAAGTTGGGTTACTGCGTTGAACTGGATCACAGTCTCTGATAGCTTCGCCATTTCGGCGTCCACGTCTACACCGTTGCCGTCCGTTCGAAGAACCGAAGGGGACTGTACAGCCGTTAGCGACGGCATCGTTCCACTCGGCGCGCCGATATGGCCTGCCGATGTAAGCTGGAGCGGAAGATCAGGCCCATTTGTAATAGTGCGCTCCAGAACCTGTTCAAAAGGGACATCGAAGGAACGGTAGCCGGGGGTGTCGATGTTTGCCAGATTGTTAGCGATCAAACGCTGGCGCTGAGAAAGCCCAGACAAGCTGTTTTGCAGAATTTGCATTCGGTGATCAGCCGATAAGATATTCGCCATTACTTCTCTCCTCTCCCGAGCGCGATCCCCTCGATGCATTGGCCTGCTGAAGCTGCATCACCCTGTCTATGTAAGCCCTGGTCTCGCTGTAGGGGGGAACGCCCCCATATTGCTCCACAGTCCCGGGTCCGGCGTTGTATGCAGCCAGCGCTAGGGGAATAGATTGGAACCTGTCCAGCATCGATCGAAGGAATTTGACTCCACCCATTACGTTAGCTACAGGATCGAAGGGATCTTCAACGCCCAACGCTTTCGCCGTACTGTCCATCAACTGCATCAATCCTTTAGCCCCAACCGGGGACACCGCTGTGGGATTGAAATTCGACTCTGCCTGTATGACAGCTTTGACTAGATTTTCATCCAGCCCTTCTTTCTGGGCAGCCGCACGAATGATGTGATCAAAAGAGTTTCCATTTCCGGATGCAACCGCTTCTCCGAGATTTGCTCCACCACATGCTCGGTATGCTGCCGCAGATTGCTTCTGGGTTACGCGAGCTCCGCCTACGACACCGACAGGTGTGGGTAATCTGCTACCGGAGAAATGGCTTTGCATTTTGTTCCATCCTTTCGATAGTCGCCTGTGGGTTATCCATCATCCTCATAACCCATCTGGCGAAGTAAATGACGTGTAATGGCAGCCTCTTCAGCTCTGTTCTGCTCCTTATGAGTCAGCTCACGATAGTAAGCAAGCTGTTGGTTCTCTTTCAGCCTCTCTAACGCTTTTCGGTCGCGCGAAGCCTGGAGCAGGGCATTCAGGTCTTTAGCTACCCGTCGTTCCTGAATCTCGACCTGCTGCTGTTGAGCAATCAACTCCCTCTCTAGATACCTTAAATACTCGCTCTCCAGGCAGATCTCTCCAATGTTCAGCTTCCCAGGCTGCACGCCGCTACAATACCGTGCAACCCCCTCTTGTATAGATCTTTTAATCGACTCATATTTTGACCGTTCAGCATCCAAGAGCCGTTGAGATTCAGCCAGCTTGCGCTGCAACATCTCTTCTCGATGGTGCCGGACCGAGAGAACAGGTTCGAGGCGGAAGCGAAATCCTTTCAAATAATCGCACCCACTTTAGCTACCAATGATTATCACGCCGCTGCATGTGCGCTACAGCCTTGGAACTTTTTTGCTATCTCTTCCAATTGAGCCAATGTGGTTTCGTAATCGAGAACATCGGTCGACTGCTGGCGGAGAAACGCTTCAATTTGAGGCATCACGTCGATAGCAGCGTCGATCTTGGGGTTGCTCCCTCGAACATAAGCGCCGATATTGATCAGATCCTTCGCATCCTGATAGATAGCGAGAGCCTCGCGAACCATAGATGCATTTTTCTGGTGGTTTTCTGATGTAACAGAAACCATAAGCCGGCTCGCGCTGTTCAGGATGTCTATGGCAGGAAAGCGGTTGGCCGCCACCAACTCTCTGGATAGCACGATATGCCCATCCAGAATACTTCTAGCAGTATCGGTGATTGGCTCTGTCAGGTCGTCTGCCTCTACCAAGACGGTATAGAAAGCGGTAATGGCTCCCCGATCGGATGTTCCCGTTCGCTCCATCAGCTTGGGAAGAAGAGCGAAGACGGACGGTGTGTATCCTCGAACGGTTGGAGGCTCCCCGGCTGCCAAACCGATTTCACGCTGGGCCATTGCGAATCTCGTTACGGAGTCCATCATGAAGGCTACCTGTAGCCCCTGATCCCTGAAGTACTCCGCTATTACTGTGGCAACCCAAGCCCCCTTCACCCGCATCAGGGCTGATTGGTCGGATGTCGAGACGATAACGACAGACCTGCTCAATCCCTCCGGACCCAAATCGCGTTCTATAAAGTCTTGTACTTCGCGACCGCGTTCGCCGATCAAAGCGATTACGTTGACGTCGGCTTTGGAGTTCCGGGCGATCATTCCCAGCAGCGTGCTCTTACCCACGCCGCTTCCAGCAAATATCCCGATGCGCTGGCCTTTTCCGCAGGTTAACAGTCCATCTATTGCTTTCACCCCGGTAGGTAACGGGTTTACGATGCGGCTCCGAGTCAGGACGTCCGGCGAGCTGTTCGTTAACGGGTAGTACATGACGGAATCAATTGGCCCGAGCTTGTCGATTGGGCGACCGAGTCCATCGACAACACGGCCTAACAACTCTTTGCCCACCTGCACTGTGAACAATCGTCCCCGCGGCACAACCTCGCTACCCGGCCGGACTCCCCCGAGATCGGCCAATGGCATTAGGAGCAACCGACCGTTACGAAATCCAACCACCTCGGCTGATACCGGCTGGCTTCCTTTTTCCGGGTAGATGTAGCACATCTCCCCGATCATCGATGATAGCCCCTCCACCTCGACGGTAAGGCCTACCACCTGGACCACCCTACCCCTACAGGAGATGGGATCCATCTGAGCTAACAGCCTTCGATAGCGCTCCAATAGACGAAACTCTCTAACGGCAACTGCGCTCACTGCTCAACCTCGAATGCGTAGGTGATTTCGGCCAGTTGCGTTTCGATGCTGCTATCTACGAAGCCTCCGCGCGTCTCCACCTTGCAACCACCTCGCTCCATTTGCTCATCCCCGATGATCTCCCAGTTGTCGCCAAAAGCTACTGCCCCTCTCAATTCGGACCACTTGGCTCGAACGAGCTCAGCATCTTCCGGGTTAACGATAATCTTGACCGAGTCGCCCTCTCCCACCTTTGCCAGGGCGTTTTCGACCATCGTGAGCACTATCGATGGCTCTGTTTGGAGCTCTTGTTTGATCACTTTGGTGGCGATTTCTATCGCCAACGAAGCCAATTCCTTTTCAGCCGACCGGATCATGCCTTCCCTGTCTATGGCAGCCCTCCGCGCCAACTCGGCAATGCGCTCAAGGTACTCCTGGCACTGCTCCTGTGCTGCACGGAAGCCTTCAGCCTGCCCATCGTTGTAGCCTCGGATTACAGCATCTCGTTTGAGTGCCGCGGCGCTGGCCTCCGCT
>JBMNNU010000070.1:0-13458 GCA_050942695.1 Chloroflexota bacterium | reverse complement strand
GCAGCTTCGAGAAGGCAGATGAGATCTCAGGCGAGGCGTTCGCGAACGATCTGCTGATCCGCAAGTACGCCTGCTTCGGCTGCCCCGTGGGGTGCATCCACATAGGGTTGCTCCGCGAGCAGTTCGCGCCCGGCCACGAGTACCGATACGCCGGTGTCTCCTACGACTACGAGCTGATCTACGCCCTGGGTTCCCTCCTGGGCATCGGCAATCGCACCGAGGTGCTAGCCCTGATCGAGACCGTTGAGAAGGTTGGGCTGGACGCCATGTCCACCGGCGTCGTGCTGGCCTGGCTCACCGAAGCGCGGGAGACGGGATTGGTGAGTGATGAAGCCCTGGGAACACCCCTGGCCTTTGGCGAGGTGAGGCCGTACCAGGAGGCGGTGGCTCGCCTCCTGGTGAAGGGCGGGAGCGAAATCTGGGACACTGCGAGGCTAGGAGCTGCGGCGCTGGCCGCCCGCTATGGCGGCGAGTTCGACCTGCAGTTGTCTGGAAACGAGATCTCGGGCTACCACACCGGCTACGCCACCCTCTTGAATCACGCCGCGGGCGCCCGCCACTCCCACCTGGACTCCGGCGGCTACGCGCTGGACCAGCAGAAACCGACCGCCGATCCGGTCGATCTGGTGGATCCATTGATAGCCGAGGAGCGGGAGCGTTGCGTCTTCACATCGCTCAATGCCTGCCTCTTCGCCCGCAAGATCTACGGCGACCGGGCGCTGGTTCGGGAGGCACTTGCCTCCCTGGGGATCGAGCGCTCCGACGAAGAGCTGGATGACCTGGGCAAACGGACCCTGCAGTTGAAGCACCGGCTCAAGAGAGCAATGGGCTTCTCCCTGGACGATGTCCGGCTGCCGAAGCGCTTCTTCGAAACACCCTCGCTAGTTGGCCAACTGGATCAGGCCAAGCTGGAACGTGCTCTGGACCTCTACCGACAGCGTCTCGATGAGCTGCTATCTGGCGGCCGAATCGACCCTATTACTATGTAGTAAAAGGGTTGCCTTCCTTTTATATGGGCTTTCGACATGGTAAAATAAGAGTGTGCGAGAGCCTGACGTCGAAAGGGACAAACAGCGCGGGGTAATGGGTGTTATTGACACCCTGTCCGCGGGATACGCCACAGTCAACAGGCATCCCTGGATAATTGCCGTTCCCGTTCTGCTGGATCTCTTCTTTTGGTTTGGACATCACCTCTCCCTGGCACCCCTGGTGCAAAAGACTTTGGACAGCATGCAAGAGACCGTCGGCCAGTCTGCCGATTTGCTGCAGAGCTATCCTGATTACTGGGAGAGCGTGGCTCGGATCGGGGAGCAATACAATCTATTGTCTCTTCTGGCAATCCATTTTCCGGGCTTGCCTAGCTTGATGTCCATGAGAGAGGGGTTAGGGCCAAAGGTAGCCCTATCCGACCCCGTGATGGTTTCGGTGTTGTTTTTGCTGCTCCCGGTGCTTGGCATCGGGCTGGCGTCGATCTACTACGCCAGCATCAGCAGCCAGGTAAGGGGTAGCTCAGAGGAGCCGAGCCAACTGTGGGGAAGGATCTGGAGAAACTGGGGGCGGTTTCTGGGATTCCTGCTGTTGGCCATAGGTATCGGTATGCTCTTTGGGCTGCCCGTTATGGTGCTGGTCACGATAGCGGCTGCGATCAACATGGCCTTCGCCAATATCGTCATATCCATATTCTGGGTGGCTGCCCTCTGGTTGGGGTTCTACCTGTTCTTCGTCGTCGCGGCGATAGCGGTCAGTGACGTCGGGCCGATAAAAGCGATCCGCAACAGCGTAGCGGTGATCACATACAACCTGGGCTCGGCCCTGGGACTGGTAGCGCTGACCTGGGTAATCCAGCTTGGCATGCCGATAGTCTGGGACGCCGTAGCCCAGAATGAAGTAGGGACCGTAGTAGGTATTCTCGGCAACGCCTACATTGCAACGGGACTCGCGGCCGCCGGTATGATCTACTACAGGGATCGTATCGAGGCGATCGCCGCGGGTATCCAGCAAGGGCAGCGCCCATGATGGTAGGGTAACGCCCTTAGTTGTCGAGTTGTTGAGCGCTAAAAGCGCGCTGGGTCGATCCGAGGTATTAACTTATGATTAATGAAACCAAGAGCTACACTGGCTCCGACATACAGATTCTGGAAGGGCTGGAGGCGGTGCGACGCCGCCCCGGCATGTATATAGGCAGCACCGACTATCGGGGACTGCACCACCTGGTCTACGAGGTCGTGGACAACAGCGTGGACGAGGCCCTGGCGGGTTACTGCGACTTCATCCAGGTCACCATTCACGCAGACGGCAAGGTTAGCGTTGAAGACAACGGCCGCGGCATCCCTGTGGATGTTCAGCCGCAGGTGGGCAAATCCGCCCTGGAGGTTGTGATGACCATACTCCACGCCGGCGGCAAGTTCGGCGGGGAGGCTTACAAAGTATCCGGCGGTCTTCACGGCGTGGGTGTGTCGGTTGTCAACGCCCTATCCAGTTGGATGCGCTCCGAGGTGCGCACCGGCGGGTACCTCTATGCCCAGGAATATATCAGGGGTGTTCCACAGGGTCCCGTGCAGAAGGTAGGCCCTACCGAGGGGCATGGCACCAGGCAGACCTTCCTGGCCGATACGACCATCTTCGACAGCCTGGATTACAACTTCGATATCCTGGCCCAGCGCTTCCGGGAGATGGCTTACCTTACGAAGGGACTCCGTATCAAGTTCGTGGACGAGCGCTCGGACAAAGAGGTCTCCTTCTACTTCGAGGGGGGCGTCGTTTCCTTCGTCCGCCACCTGAACAAGAATCGCACGGCGCTGCACGCCAAACCGATCTACGTCGAGAAGCAGGTCAACGGCACCTCCGTAGAGGTGGCGATCCAGTACAACGACGGCTTCGCAGAGTCGGTGTTCTCTTTCGCAAACAACATCAACACTGTGGATGGAGGAACCCACCTCACCGGCTTCAGGGCCGCGCTGACGCGCACCCTGAACGATTACGCCCGCAAGGCCAACCTGGTCAAGGAGTCCGACGGCGCCTTCTCGGGCGAGGACGTGCGTGAGGGGCTCACCGCCATCATCAGCGTCAAGCTTGCGGAGCCGCAGTTCGAGGGTCAGACCAAGGCAAAGCTGGGAAACGCCGAGGTGCGGAATCAGGTGGAGTCGGCGTTGGCTGAGGGGCTCCAAATTTTCCTGGACGAGAACCCGACGGAGGCCAGGAGGATCATCGAGAAGTGTCTCACAGCCTCGAGGGCCAGGGAGGCGGCGCGCAAGGCGCGCGACCTGGTGATCCGCAAAGGCGCCTTGGAGGGGATGACCCTGCCCGGCAAGCTGGCCGACTGCTCTGAGAAAGACCCGGCCAAGTCGGAGCTGTACATCGTAGAGGGTGACTCGGCGGGTGGCTCCGCCAAGCAGGGTCGGGACCGCCGCTTCCAGGCGATCCTGCCGCTGCGCGGCAAGATCCTGAACGTTGAGCGTGCCAGAGAGGACCGGATGCTGGCCAGCGAGGAGATCCGGGCGATTATCACGGCGTTGGGGACCGGCATCGGGGAGAAGTTCACGCTGGACAAGCTGCGCTACCACCGGGTGATCCTGATGTCCGACGCCGACGTGGACGGCTCGCACATCCGGACGCTGCTGCTGACCTTCTTCTACCGGCACATGCAGCCGCTGGTGGATGCAGGCCACCTGTACATCGCCCAGCCGCCCCTTTACCGGATCAGCTTCGGCAAGGAGTCGCACTGGGTGTACAGCGACCGCGAGAAGGACGCCCTGATTGCTGAGCGAGAGAACGGCAAGGAGCCGAGCATCCAGCGCTACAAGGGTCTCGGCGAGATGAACCCCGAGCAGCTCTGGGAGTCGACGATGAACCCTGCGACCCGGACGATCCTCCAGGTGACGGTAGAAGACGCCGTAGCCGCGGACGAGATCTTCGACATGCTGATGGGCGACCAGGTGCCGCCCCGCAAGCGGTTCATCCAGACCCACGCCAAGAACGTCCGCAACCTGGACGTGTAATTAGCACAACCATCGTAGGGGCCGGCGTCACTGCCGGCCCTGTGCTATTGAAAGAGCATTACGATTACACTCTGGTCTGACTAGTACACGACCACAGGGATTGTGACAGCGTAAGGGCGAGACTCCGTGCCCGCCCAGCACCCCTTCGGAGACCTATCCCTGTAGTCATAGACTATGCCCCTCGGTGAGTCTATGTCGTGTCGCTATTATGGCTGATTGGTCCACATCGCATCCGATGAAGTGCCTATTCAGTTCTATTGCCGCTACGGCTGTGGTCCCACATCCTAAAAACGGATCAAGCACAACATCGCCGGGAGTCGTTAACCGCTCCAAGTAGTATTTAACAGTCCCAATTGATTGCTTTCATCTGTTGCTGGTCTGTCGCCAATTGGCAACAAAGTTGAAACCCTAGCAGCTTGAATAATGTCGATAGGCATAACTTCTGGACCAGCCCCATCGTTCCTTACAGTAACTTTCGAAGGTTTCAAAATGTACCCGATGAGTAGTAGCCAAGTGCTCGGTAGGCTGCCACTCATAATGGATACGATTTCCTCCGCTCACTTCGCTTAAGGTGAGCAGCGGCGGCAAAGATCTTCAGGCTACCACGTATACCGATATCCTTCTTCGAATCACGACAGCAAAGAGATCTAGATTCCGCTTGCGTCTTACGCTACTGCTAGCAAGGTCTTCAACAACTCCAGGTTGCCCAGATTCAGCAACATTGCTACACTGGCATGCCGACACCTGTATGCACTTCTAACCGTCCTCGCTGGAGAGCCTTATGGATCAACCTCAGCTTAACTGGATTGCTAACTTTATCTGGGGCATCGCGGACGACGTGCTCCGCGACCTCTACGTCCGCGGCAAGTACCGGGACGTTATCCTGCCTATGACCGTGCTCCGCCGCCTGGATGCGGTACTGGAACCCACCAAGCAGGCCGTGCTGGACATGAAGACCCTGCTCGACAAAGCGGGCATAATCAATCAAGACAAGGCACTACGACAGGCAGCGGGGCAGGCTTTCTACAACACATCCCCATTCACCCTACGGGACCTTCGCTCCCGTACCAACCAGCAGCAACTTAAGGCCGATTTCGAAGCCTACCTGGACGGCTTCTCCCCCAACGTCCAGGACATTCTGGACAAGTTCGAGTTCCGCAACCAGATTCCCCGTCTCTCCAGGGCCGACGCCCTCGGCGCGCTGATCGAGAAGTTCCTGGACCCATCGATCAACCTCAGCCCGCAACCTGTCCTCAACGGCGACGGCACCATAAAGCACCCTGGACTCGACAACCACGGAATGGGCACGATCTTCGAGGAGCTGGTGAGGCGCTTCAACGAGGAGAACAACGAGGAGGCCGGCGAGCACTGGACGCCGCGCGACGCCGTTAAGCTGATGGCAAACCTCATCTTCCTGCCCATCGCCGACAAGATCGAGTCTGGTACCTACCTCCTCTACGACGGTGCCTGCGGCACAGGTGGAATGCTGACCGTGGCAGAGGAGACACTGAAGCAGCTTGCCGGGGAGCGCGGCAAGGAGGTCTCCACTGTCCTCTTTGGCCAGGAGATCAACGCCGAGACCTACGCCATCTGCAAAGCCGACCTTCTACTGAAGGGCGAGGGGGATGCGGCCGATAACATCAGGGGAGGTCCCGAATACTCGACCCTCTCCAACGATGCTTTCCGCTCCATGGAGTTCGACTTCATGCTCTCCAACCCGCCCTATGGCAAAAGCTGGAAAAGCGACCTGGAGAGGATGGGAGGCAAAGACGGAATCAAGGACTCTCGTTTCCTGATCGAGCATGCTGGAGACCCTGAGTACTCGCTCCTCACCCGCTCCAGCGACGGACAGATGATGTTCCTCGCAAACATGCTCTCTAAAATGAAGCACGAGACTCCCCTCGGCAGCCGCATCGCCGAGGTCCACAACGGCTCATCCCTCTTCACGGGGGACGCTGGCCAGGGGGAGAGCAACATCCGGCGCTGGATCATCGAGAACGATTGGCTGGAGGCCATCGTCGCGCTGCCCCTCAATATGTTCTACAACACCGGCATAGCCACCTACATCTGGGTGCTCTCCAACCGCAAGCCCGCTCACAGGCGTGGCAAGGTGCAACTGATCGACGCCACGGGCTGGTACAAGCCTCTACGGAAGAACCTCGGCAAAAAGAACTGCGAGCTTTCGGACGAGGACATCGCTAGGATATGCGATGCCTTCTTGAGCATGGAGGAGAGCGAGCAGTCGAAGCTGTTCCCGAACGAGGCGTTCGGCTACTGGAAAGTGACGGTAGAGCGCCCACTCCGGTTAGCCGTCGATCTGGACGAGGCTACCCGAGCCGCCTTCCGCAAGACGTGCGTCGATGTGAAAGAGGAGCCATTGGCGAACCTCATCGACCGCGTGGCGGAGGCTATCGGGATCGGTCCTCACATGGACTTCAATGCCTTCATGCTCAAGGTCGAGGCAGACGCCAAAGAGCACGGCGTCAAGCTCCCCGCGAAGCGGGTCAAGCTGCTCCAGAACTCCCTTGCACGGCGGGACGAGCATGCGGCACCCGTAATCAAGAAGGTACACAAAGCCGGCAAGGTCGAGCCAGACGAGCTCCACGGCCGGTACGAGACCGTAGCGGGCGGAAAGCGGATCGTCGTCGAGTACGAGCCCGACACCGAACTGCGGGACACCGAACAGGTGCCGCTGCTGGAAGAGGGTGGCATCGAGGCGTTCATCAGGCGGGAGGTGCTGCCCTACGCTCCCGACGCCTGGGTGGACGAGTCGTCTACCAAGGTCGGCTACGAGATCTCCTTCAACCGATACTTCTACAAGCCCCAACCCCTGCGCAGCCTTGAGGAGATCAGAGCGGACATCATCGCCCTGGAGAGCGAAACTAGAGGGTTGCTAGAGCAGGTGATCGGCTTATGAGAACCGAGTACGATCCGAGCCTTCACCACCGCAGGTCTATTCGGTTGAAGGGATACGATTACTCGCTGCCAGGTGCCGCCTTCGTCACGATCTGTGTTCAAGGCCGGCAATGTTTGTTTGGACAGGTGGTAGATGACGAGATGGCTCTGAACGAGGCCGGCCAGATGATCCAGAATGTCTGGGAAGAAATTCCGACCTATTACCCCGGTGTTGATGTGGATGCGCTCGCTATAATGCCCAACCACATCCACGGCATAATCCTATTAACCCCACCCCCGGTGGGATTGACAGGGCAACCACAGGGGGTTGCCCCTACCGGACCCATAACCCCCGTAGGGGCAGGCCCCCGTGCCTGCCCGGATGCAGCCCACCACGTAGGGGCAGGCCCCCGTGCCTGCCCTCGTCCTTCGGGGCGATCATCGGCGACACACGAACCAACGGTGGCGGGAGAACCACCCGGTACGGGGCAACCACAGGGGGTTGCCGAACCACCAACGTACGGCAAACCACGTGACACCGGGCAACCACAGGGGGTTGCCCCTACACGATTGGCGTTTCCGGATGTGGTGCACAGGTTCAAGACAATGACCACGAAACGATATGTAGATGGTGTGAAACAGAAGGGATGGCCTCCATTCCCGGGTAGGTTGTGGCAACGCAATTACTACGAGCACATCATCCGAGACGAGCAGGACCTGTTGCGTATTCGGGAGTACATTCTGGAGAACCCGGCGCGGTGGTCGGAAGATCGGGAGAATCCTGCAAATACACACATTGAAGAAACCCACCGATGATGGACAGCCTCAAACCCTATCCAGCATACAAGGACTCGGGTGTGCCGTGGCTCGGAGCAGTACCAGCGCACTGGGAAGTACGCCGTCTCAAGGCGGTTGTAGCGTCCATCAATGAACAATCACGATCAGCCCACGACGCTCAAGTCTACATTGCATTAGAGCACGTAGAGAGTTGGACTGGACGAGTGTGGTCACCGAAGGAGTCAGTGCAGTTCGACAGCCAGGTAAAACAATTCCAACCCAACGACGTGCTCTTTGGGAAACTCCGTCCGTATCTGGCAAAGGTCACGCGTCTGAGCGAGCCTGGTGTCTGCGTTGGCGAGTTCCTTGTTCTTCGTCCAAAAACATCGGAGGTCACACCTCATTTTTTAGAGCAACTGCTCCGCTCGTCTCGCGTCATCACTGAAGTAACCAGTTGGACCTTCGGCGCCAAGATGCCAAGGGCCGATTGGGACATCGTGGGCAATCTGCGCGTAGCCTTCCCGCCAGTTTCGGAACAAACCGCCATCGCCCGCTTCCTCGACTACGCGGACCGCCGCATCCGCCGCTATATCGCTGCGAAGAAGAAGCTGATCGCGTTGCTGAACGAGCTGAAGCAGGCGATCATCAACCGCGCCGTAACGCGCGGACTCGATCCCACCGTTCGACTCAAGCCCTCGGGGGTAGAGTGGTTGGGGAACGTGCCGGAACACTGGGAGGTCAAGAGACTCAAGTGGGTGACGCGTCTTCAGCGCGGATATGACTTGCCCTCTGACCAACGCAAAGAAGGCACAGTGCCAGTGGTTTCCTCGGGAGGGGTGATTGACACCCATAACCAGGCCCGTGCCTTCGGCCCAGGCGTGGTTATGGGTCGTTACGGTTCTACGGATGCGGTGTTCTTCTTAGAGGAGGATTTCTGGCCGCACAATACGGCACTGTTCGTAACTGATTTCAACGGGAATGATCCACGGTGGTCCTACTATCTGCTCCGCACCATATCGAAGGCAGACTACGCTTCCAAGTCAGCAGTTCCTGGAGTTGACCGCAAAGACCTGTATGAAATTCGAGTCGCTCAACCACCATTGGAGGAGCAGACGGAAGTGGTACGGAGGGTAGAGACACAGATTGCCCATCTGGAGTCGGCGATTGCCTGTACTCGACGAGAGGTCACCCTCATCCGCGAGTACCGCACCCGCCTCATCGCCGACGTGGTGACGGGTAAGCTGGACGTGCGGGAGGTCGCGGCACGCCTGCCGGACGAAGCATCGGATGCTCTTGAAGAGGAAGCCATTCTAGTGGAGAATGGCAACGAAGTTGAGTATTTGGACACCGAAGCGCCCACCGAGGAGGGTTACGACGAGTGAAGCCCTACGAACCGAATCGCCTCCCGCTCGATAGTATCGACTGGTCGAGCCACGTACCACTGATCGGCCGGGCAAACGCCGCCCTGGCTCGCTACGACGGTATGCTCCAGAGCATCGTCAACCCGGGCGTGCTGCTCTCTCCTCTCACGATCCAGGAAGCCGTGCTCTCCTCTCGTATCGAAGGTACCCAGGCGAGCATGGAGGAGGTGCTGGAATACGAGGCAGACCCGATGGAGCCGATCGAACCGTCCCGACGGGCCGATATCCAGGAGATCATTAACTACCGTGTTGCGATGGGCCACGCCGTCGATGAATTGTCGACTCGCCCCTTCTCCCTGAACCTGCTTAGAACACTGCACGAGATCTTGCTCGACAGTGTACGCGGTAGGGACAAAGCGCGGGGCCGGTTCAGGATGAGTCAGAACTACATCGCCCCACCGGGCGAGTCGATCGAACACGCAACGTACATTCCACCTGAGTGGGAGCAGGTGGAACCTGCCATGGACAACTGGGAGAGGTACTACCATTACGACGAGAAAGATCCGCTGGTGCAGCTTGCAATCGTGAAGGCTCAATATATTTGATCCAAGCTATTGATGCGCTGTTTGATCGACCAGTTTTCCGGAGCACCGACTTTATCCAGCGGTCCGGTATTCCCAAGGACAGCGCTCTCCGCATCTTGAACAAACTAAAAAGTAGCGGCATCGTACACGATTTGCGTCCTAGCGGAGGACGGCGCGCTGCTTTGATGATCTTTCCAGAACTAGTTCAGATCACAGAAAAAACCGTTTGAGTTGCATGGGTGCAACTGAAATACCGTTGTGTTGCATGAATCGCGTTTGATGCAACACAACAAGACTTGTGTTTCACCGGTGCGACACAAATCCACTGTGGACGTAGAATAAGATGAAGACGGACACCACCGAGAAGGGGCTAGAGAGCCTCATCGTCACGGCGATGGTCGGGTCGGCGGCGGCAGCAACCGGTGGAGTGATCCACGACGAGAGCGCGCCCTACGATGGGACCGGCTGGCTGCTCGGGGATGCCAGGGACTACGACCGCCAGTACGGCGTGGACCTCGCCCAGCTTCGTCTCTTTCTCCAGGCTACCCAGCCCAAGGTGGCAGAGGCCCTCGACCTCGACCAAGACACCCCAACTCGCCGGAAGTTCCTGGCCCGCCTGCAGGGAGAGATCACCAAGCGGGGCACCATCGACGTGCTGCGCAACGGCCTCAAACACCTATCCCTAAACATCGACCTCTTCTATGGCACACCATCCCCTGGCAACAAGGCCGCCGAGGAGCGCTACCTGAAGAACCGCTTCAGCGTCACGCGCCAGCTCAAGTACAGCCTGGATGAGACCCAGCTCGCCCTCGACCTCTGTCTCTTCATAAATGGCCTGCCGGTGTTCACCTTCGAGCTGAAGAACAGCCTCACCAAGCAGACGGTCGAGGACGCCGTCCAGCAGTACAAGCGAGACCGCGACCCGCGTGAACTCCTCTTCCAGTTCGGGCGCTGCATCGCCCACTTCGCCGTGGACGACTCTGAGGTGCGCTTCTGCACCCACCTCAAGGGCAAGGAGTCCTGGTTTCTCCCCTTCAACCAGGGTTGGAACGACGGCGCGGGTAACCCTCCCAACCCCGACGGGCTCAAGACCGACTACCTCTGGAAGCGCATCCTCACAAAGGACAGCCTCACCAATATCCTGGAGAACTACTGCCAGATCGTCGAGTCGAAGGACGAGAAGACGGGCAAGAAGAAACGCACGCAGATATTCCCCCGCTACCATCAGCTGGACGTTGTGCGGAAGCTTCTAGCCGACGCAGCGGAGCATGGGGCGGGCAGACGCTACCTGATCCAGCACTCGGCTGGCAGCGGCAAGAGCAACTCCATCGCCTGGCTTGCCCATCAGTTAATCGGCCTTCGGAAGGATGGAAAGGAGATCTTCGACTCCATAATCGTCGTTACGGACCGGCGCATCCTGGATCAGCAGATCAAGGACACGATCAAGCAGTTCGCGCAGGTCGGTTCCACGGTTGGGCACGCCGATAGCTCAGGAGACCTGCGGAGGCTGATCGAGAGCGGCAAGAAGATAGTCATTTCCACCGTCCAGAAGTTCCCATTCATCCTTCAGGAGATAGGGGACGAGCACCGCGGGCGGCGCTTCGCGATCATCATCGACGAGGCCCACTCCAGCCAGGGAGGGAAGAGCGCCGCCAAGATGAGTATGGTGCTCTCTGAGGCGGGGGCAGAGGAAGACGACGAGACTATCGAGGACACGATCAACCGGATCATCGAGAGCCGAAAGATGCTACCGAACGCCAGCTACTTCGCCTTCACGGCAACGCCCAAGAACAAGACGCTAGAGATATTTGGAGAGCCTTGCCCTGAGGGAGGGAAGGTTAAGCACCGCCCCTTCCACTCCTACACCATGAAGCAGGCGATCCAGGAGCGCTTCATCCTGGATGTGCTGGCTCACTACACACCGGTCAACTCCTACTACAGACTCGTGAAGACCGTGGAGGGCGACCCCGAGTACGACGTAAAGAAGGCGAAGAAGAAGCTGCGCCGGTACGTCGAGGGCCACGAGTACGCAATCGGCCTCAAGGCCGAGATAATGGTGGACCACTTCCACGAGCAAGTGATCGCCCTCGGCAAGATCGGGGGACAGGCGAGGGCGATGGTGGTGACTAGCGGCATCGAGCGAGCGATCCAATACTACCACGCTATCAGCGACTACCTGAAGGAATCGAAGAGCCCTTACAGGGCCATCGTAGCATTCTCAGGGGAGCATGAATATGGCGGAGTGAAGGTCACCGAGGCATCGCTCAACGGCTTTCCGAGCAGCCTCATCCCCGACAAAATAGTGGAGGATCCCTACCGCTTCCTGATCTGCGCCGACAAGTTCCAGACGGGATACGATGAGCCGCTACTCCATACCATGTACGTGGATAAGATGCTCTCGGGCATCAAGGCGGTGCAGACCCTATCGCGTCTCAATCGTGCCCACCCCAAGAAGCACGACGTGTTCGTCCTCGACTTCATGAATGACGTTGACACGATACGGATGGCTTTCGAGGACTACTACCGCACGACGATCCTGGCGGACGAGACCGACCCGAACAAACTACACGACCTCAAGGCTGCGCTCGATGGGTACCAGGTGTACACCAACAGCCAGGTAGAGCAACTCGTCGCACTCTTCCTCACCAACGCGCCGAGGGAGAAGCTCGACCCCATCCTCGATGCCTGCGTGGCTGTATATAACGCTGATCTCGACGAGGATGCCCAGGTGGATTTCAAGGGTAAAGCCAAGGCTTTCACCCGCACCTACAGCTTCCTCGCCTCGATCCTGCCCTTTGCGAACGCCGAGTGGGAGAAGCTCTCAACCTTCCTGGACTTCCTCATTCCCAAGCTGCCCGCCCCCAAGGAAGAGGACCTATCGAAGGGTATCCTTGAGTCGATAGACATGGACAGCTACCGCGTAGAGAAGCAAGCAGCGATGAAGGTCCTGCTTGAGGACAAGGACGCGGAGGTCGAGCCGGTGCCGGCCAGTGGAGGAGGCGTGAAGCCCGAGCCGGAACTAGACCGCCTTTCCAACATTCTGAAGACCTTCAACGACCAGTTCGGAAACATCCCTTGGACGGATGCCGATAGAGTTCGTAAGTTGATCACCGAGGAGATACCCGCGAAGGTCGCTGCCGACACGGCCTATCAAAATGCTAAGAAGAACTCCGACAAGCAGAACGCTCGAATAGAGCACGACAAGGCCCTCTTGCGTGTCATGACGGCGCTGCTAACCGACGACACCGAACTCTTTAAGCAGTTCAGCGACAACGAGTCCTTCCGTCGCTGGCTCACCGACACGGTATTTGCGCAGACCTATGAGTAAGGAAACGGAGGCAACGTCTTGGCTAAGGGGACGCCGGGGAGCTATTTGCTGCTGATGGAGTTGCGCGAGCCAAGGACCCTGGTGGTGGGAAGACTCGGTTCCTTCCACTTCCCTGCGGGCTGGTACGTCTACGTCGGGAGCGCTCTTGGAGGGGTAGAACAACGGGTGGCGCGCCACCTGCGACCGTCCGACGTCCGCCGATGGCACCTGGACTACCTGAAGGCAGAGGCCACTATCCGGCAGACCTTCACCTTCCCCAGACGAGAGCGCAGCGAGTGCGACCTGGCCGCCGAGTTGCTATCACGCCCTGGCGCGGCGGTTCCGGCGCCCCGCTTCGGTGCATCCGACTGCCGATGCCCCTCCCACCTGATCTATTTCGAAACTCGTCCCACGCTGCCTTAAACGTTCATCGAATGCGACGAATAAGCCAGTCCCGATTATCTCCGGCAGATGTGTTAATGTAGCCTAGTCTGAATATCTCTGGAAACAATCGTTCGATAATGGCCATGGACACT
>JBMNNU010000069.1:0-13473 GCA_050942695.1 Chloroflexota bacterium | reverse complement strand
GTTTAGGCTCCTCCCCTTTCGTTCGCCACTACTCAGGGAATAATCTCTTTTCATCAGGGTACTTAGATGTTTCAGTTCCCCCACTTACCCCCCCATACCCTATATATTCAGGTAGGGGTGACCGGGCATGACCCCGGCCGGGTTGCCCCATTCGGATATCCACGGATCAATGCCTGCAGGCGGCTCCCCGTGGCTTTTCGCAGCCCACCACGTCCTTCTTCGGCCCTCAGCACCAAGGCATCCACCATACGCCCTTTGTAACTCGACTCAGCTCGGCATGCAGAGTCGACAGGATCGAGACCAATAACGAAATTGGACTCAGACCAATTATTTCTTCAACCCTATGCACTTGTTAAAGCTCGCCAGCGGTCTCGAGGCTCTCCGCCTCGTTGGCCCCTGGCCACCACCCGAGATAGCTATCATCTCGACCGGTGGCCAATGGCCAACCTTTTTTATTTCAGACATGAATAGTGGCTTGAGCACTCTCAAGCCACCGCAGCAGACTCTGTCTTTGTGCAAGCGCCTTACATCCGGCGCCTCTTCAGACTTATCTTACTACGGTAGCAATACTTTGCCTTGGCCACAATCCCTCTGCTCTAGGAGCTTCTGCGTATTTGGTGGAGATGGGGAGACTCGAACTCCCGACCTCCTGCGTGCAAAGCAGGCGCTCTCCCAGCTAAGCTACATCCCCAGTAACACCCCGCTCTGCTCATTGCACCGCGCCTTGCGGGCCAGCAGGCTGCCCTGAGGTTTCGCGAGGTGGGCCTTCCTGGATTCGAACCAGGGGCCTCAGTCTTATCAGGACTGCGCTCTAACCACCTGAGCTAAAGGCCCGCTTAGGGTGCCTCAACCCTCGAAGAGTGATGGGGAGACAGGTAACGCAGTTACCGTGGAAGCGGGGAGTCCAGAGGGGCATAGCCCTTCTGGCGGGGCTTGGGGTGTCCCCAAACTCCCTCCACCACAACCGTGGCCACTACGATCGACCTGGGAGTGGGCCAGAACCCCGAAGGGTCGACCAATCTCCCTAGAAAGGAGGTGATCCAGCCGCACCTTCCGGTACGACTACCTTGTTACGACTTCGTCCCGATCGCCAGCTCCGCCCTCGACGGCTGCCTCCTTGCGGTTGGCCCACCGGCTTCAGGCGTTTCCGACTTTCATGACGTGACGGGCGGTGTGTACAAGGCCCGGGAACGTATTCACCGCAGTGTGCTGACCTGCGGTTACTAGCAACTCCGACTTCATGCAGGCGAGTTGCAGCCTGCAATCCGAACTGAGACCGGCTTTTTGGGATTTGCTCCGCCTCGCGGCTTAGCTGCCCTCTGTACCGGCCATTGTAGCGTGTGTGTAGCCCCAGACGTAAGAGCCGTGCTGACTTGACATCATCCCCACCTTCCTCCGGGTTTGTCCCGGCAGTCCCGCCAGAGAATCCAACTGGCAGCGAGGGTTGCGCTCGTTGCGGGACTTAACCCAACATCTCACGACACGAGCTGACGACAGCCATGCAGCATCTGTCTAGCCGTCCTTGCGGAGGAGACTGTTTCCAGCCTTTTCGACTAGATGTCAAGTCTGGGTAAGGTTCTGCGCGTTGCGTCGAATTAAACCACACGCTCCGCTGCTTGTGCGGGCCCCCGTCAATTCCTTTGAGTTTTAGCCTTGCGGCCGTACTCCCCAGGCGGGGTGCTTAATGCGTTAGCTGCGGCACCGGGGGGGTCGATACCCCCGACACCTAGCACCCATCGTTTACAGCGTGGACTACCTGGGTATCTAATCCAGTTTGCTTCCCACGCTTTCGCGCCTCAGCGTCAGGATCGGTCCAGAAAGCCGCCTTCGCCACTGGTGTTCCTCCCGATATCTACGCATTCCACCACTACACCGGGAATTCCACTTTCCCCTTCCGACCTCAAGCCCACCAGTATCGCACGACCCACTCCAGTTGAGCCGGAGTATTTCACGCACGACTTGGCAAGCCGCCTACGCGCCCTTTACGCCCAATAAATCCGGACAACGCTAGCCCCCTACGTATTACCGCGGCTGCTGGCACGTAGTTAGCCGGGGCTTATTCCCAGGGTACCGTCACTATCTTCCCCCAGAAAAGAGGTTTACGATCCGAAGACCTTCTTCCCCCACGCGGCGTTGCTGCATCAGCCTTTCGGCCATTGTGCAAAATTCCTAACTGCTGCCTCCCGTAGGAGTCTGGGCCGTGTCACAGTCCCAGTCTGGCTGATCATCCTCTCAGACCAGCTACCGATCATCGCCTTGGTAGGCCCTTACCCCACCAACTAGCTAATCGGCCGCAAGCCCATCCTCTAGCGCCTCTCGGCTTTACTCTCACTTTCGAAAACAAGAGCACATGCGGTATTAGCCACTCTTTCGAGCAGTTATTCCCCACTAAAGGGTAGGTCACTTACGTGTTACTCAGCCGTCCGCCACTAGCATCCGAAGATGCCCGTCCGACTTGCATGTTTTATGCACGCCGCCAGCGTTTATCCTGAGCCAGGATCAAACTCTCCGTTCAAGACAAGGCTCTATTCGAACCTTTTCATTTCTATAACGAGTTCTCTCCCCATCACTCTTCGATTGTTAAGGCACCCCGCTCCGCTATCGAGCATCAGCCCTTCTCGCGGAACGGACTCATATTGTATCGCTTTCCTTCTCTCATGTCAAGTGCCCGGCCCCACCGGTTTTGCCAGTTTTGGTTGCCTCGGCCCCTAAAGACCTCCTGCGCCCAGCGGGTTTTCGGCCAAAAATAACCCAGGCCCTACCTTCTGGTGGTGCCTGGGATTCACGGCCTATCACCCGGATTTTCCTCCGGGGTACCGTACCCTTGAATCTCTACCAATCTATCGAAGGTTCGCATTTGCACCGGTTTCCGCGGCGCAACAGTAACTATACCAATCCCAACTCCCTGTGTCAAGGAAATTTTGAGCCAATTTCCGATTTCGTTAGCGAGTTTTTGTAACCTTACTGAGACGCCTTGGATGGTCGGGGCTTAACCCCTTCAATTGAGTCAGATGAAGAGCTAATAACTGCCCAGGCACCACCGTCACCAGCGGGTGTAGCCACTCCGGCACATTACAGCGTAGGGGAATTGCCATGGTAGCGTCCTTCATCAACTTTTGCTGATCGGTCAGGGCGATAACGTCCAATCCCAATCGCTTCAAACGGACAGCAAGGCGGCTCATCTCCGGAAAGGCTACCCCCTTCGGCGCTACCAACAGCGCAGAGAAGCCGGGCCCAACCATCGCCAGCGGACCGTGCATAAAATCAGCCGCTGAGTAGGGTTGAGCCGCGACGGCCGTCAACTCCTTCAGCTTCAGGGCTATCTCGTGCGCAGTGGCGAAGTCGAAGCCCCGCCCAATCACCACGCAGCAGTTGTTTTCCCTGCACCGCTCCGCTACCTCCCTGGCCTGCGCATCGGCCTCCAGCGCTAGGCCAACCTGGTCTGGCAGAGCAGCTAACTCCTCCTGAAGCTCCTTTCGGCCGTCCAGTGCCGCTGAGAGCATCGCCAGCGCCATCAATTGGGCAGTATAGCTTTTGGTGGCAGCCACACTCTTCTCAGCCCCAGCGTGGATGGGGATCACCCACTGGCAGAGAGACGCCAGCGGCGAGCTGGGGGCGTTGGTAATCCCTACAACCATAGCCCCCTGCTCCCGTCCGCTTTTTACCACCTCCAGCAGGTCCGGCGACTGCCCCGACTGCGAGATGGCTATCACCAAGGCTCTGGAGATATCTTGGGGCTTTTTATATAAGGTATATAAGGAGGGGGCAGCCATGGCTACCGGTATCCGGTTCATCGCTCCTAACAGATACTTGCTGTAGAGCGCTGCGTTGCCCGAGCTGCCTCGGGCGACCATCATTGCGAAGCAGGGGGCGAACTCATGTACCGCTCCGGCGATCCGCTCGATCGCGGTCGTCTCGGCATCCAGCAGCTTCCGCAGTACCGCCGGCTGCTCGTTTATCTCTCTTTCCAAGTTACTAGCCATGCCGCCATCTCCTCACATCTCTAAATAGAGCGGCTCAAGCCGCACCGCGGTAAGTTCAAATAATTCGCCGGTTGCCTACTATCTTTCTACCGTTCCAGGACGCAGTTAGCCAGTCCCCCTAGCCCTGGTGCACTTGCACCCCGTATAGCCCTATGATAGAATATTCACGTTGGCCGGGGGCTCGTGGTGTAGCGGCCTAACATGCCAGCCTGTCACGCTGGAGACCGGGGGTTCGAATCCCCTCGAGCCCGCCTCTATTATAATAAGCTCTGGTTGCGCATGCGCAACCAGAGCTTTTTTTAATTGCAACCCAGGCATCCTTCTTGCCGACCCTCATGCCAGCCCATTCGGATTGTTTCTGTAAGGGCGAAGCTAAAGTCAAGTTAGGAGTAGGCGAGAAATGATACTGCGTGATATCATGACCACAAAATTGTGCTGCGTCGCCCCTTCTGATTCCCTATCGAGGGTAGCTTCCGAAATGAAGCGGCACAATGTAGGGGTCATGCCTGTTTGTGAGAATGAAAAGCTCATCGGCCTGATAACCGATCGAGACATCGTCATCGAGTGTGTGGCCGCAGGCTCCAACCCGAAAGAATGTAAAGTAGCCGATTTCATGAGCAGCGAGCTCATCTGTGGCACGCCAGAAATGAGCGTTGCCGAGGCTAGTAATCTTATGGCCTCGGAGCAGATACGAAGGCTTCCTGTAGTTGAGGGCGATCGTCTGATCGGTATGGTCTCTCTGGGCGACCTGGCGCTCCATACCCAGGACAACGGGATCGTAGCCCAGGCCCTAAGAGGGGTGTCCATGCCTGTTCGCTCTTTCGCCACCGAGGCAGTTGCGGCTTAGTTCCCCTGCTGGCTAGTATATCGATCTCCGGCTGCCTGATCACAAGGTCGGGCAGCCGCTATTTTATCTGCCATCCTTTGAGTAAGAACCATAAGCGATAGATACAAAAGGAGAGGAAAACGATGGCTTCGGGCCAGCACCGTCAGAACATACAGGTAGGCGTCAGGGTACGTATAGTAGAGAAGCATAACCAGCGAACCGGCATCATCACCGAGGGGGTGGTCAAGGAGCTGCTGACTAAATCATCCTTTCACCCCCACGGCATCAAGGTGCGGCTGGAGACCGGACAGGTGGGCAGGGTCAAGGAAATCCTCTCTTAGGAAACGCGACCAGCTCGCCCCAGCCGTTTCGCCATCAATCAAGCGTTCTTTACTTTGTATTCGTAGCGCGAAGAGCCTACACCCCTAATCGGTTAGAAAACCGACTATCAGCCCGATAACGAGCCCGATTGCAAGCACCGACCCGGCTATCGTAAGTGGGCGACTCCGATAAAATCCCCCGATATCTGTGGCCGCTTCGTATCGTCTCCGGAGCATATCCTCCAGCCTGGCAATATCCTCCGATATCTCCTCGCGCTTACCAGCGATTTCATATCTCAGCGCATTCTGTTTTGTAGCCACTCAGCATCCTCCCGTAATGTCTCGATAGTCTGCTCCGGGGCAGGATTGATTGACTTAAACCTGTTCCAGCCTGTCAAGGCGGCAATGCCTCCGGCGATAAGTACCACCAATCCCACGACGAAGAAGGCCCAGCCTAGAGGCATGATGGTGCCCAGAGCGAACGCTATGGATACCAACAAGAAAGTCACACCCAGCAAGGCTGCAATCCCACCCGCCGCCAGCAAGGTCGTTGCCCCTATCAGGGCGCTCATATCCGACCTTATGTCTTGCCGGATCAGTTGGAGCTCACTGCGGACCAGGTCCCCGATGTCTGAGATCAGTTCCTGCACAACTTCCTGGAAAGAAGCTTCCTCCCTAACTCGCCGAACGGGTATCGGCCCTCCTGCTTGAGCGCGCCCTTCCTCTCGAACTCGGCGGGCGGCAAAAGGCTCTTCCCCCTCCGGCCGAGATGGTTCCTCTCTTTCGTAAATCCGTTCTGGTTCAGCCATATTACTTCTCCTGTCGGCTCCTGAAGAGACCTCGTTGTAAAATGAACCCGAGCGCGAGACCTAAGACCAACGCCTGAGTCAGCGCAATATTCATATTTTGCCGGACCAAGCATCGGAACCTGCCTGGTATGCTAGTGATTACCCTCATCGAAAGGACTCCTCTCCTTTGGAAATAGGTGCACCTCCACGTCACCATGGCGCTCAATCCTGACGGCCTCACCTTTGACGACATCCGAGATCTCTTTGATTTCGCCCGCCTTGCGCTTTCTGACGCGGAGTTGCTGGGCTACCACCGGAACCTTTTCAACCTCCACCTTTTCCTCAAACACCGGTATCCGAATCTCATTCCCAGCCTCAAAAGCCTGCCCTAACCCGGTATAGCCGGTTCTCCATTCCGGGTATCGGTGTATGATCCGGTAGGCGCCTTCGTTGCGGAGTATCTCCTCCGCCCAGCCATATCTATCTCCTGCATCGACGATTAACGCGTTCAGATCTTCCGGTAGCTTCTCGGCTTCAAAGACAGTTGTTTCTTTGCCTTGAGCCATCTTTCCAATAGCAGCTATCAGGCTGCCAAACACGGCTCCTATCATCGCACCGGGTAACATTCGCGAGGAATCGAAGCGGAAACTACTCAACCTCATTCCCGCCATGCGCCCTGCAACGATTATGCCCGCGATAACGCCCAGTATCGCGCCGACCGCGACACCAATGAGCAGTCCCCTGTTTTGTCGACCTTCTCCTTCATGAACAGTGATCCGCTCTTCCGGAAATCCAGCCCTGTGGAGGTGCTCCTTGGCCTCCTTCATCTGGCCTGTATGGGCGAAGAATCCAACTACGACCCGCGGTTGTGTAGATGGCTGCACGATACCGGTTACCTCGCTTTCCCTGAGGCATAGTGCTCGTGTACGGCGCCGGTTTTATCCGGATCCTCCACCACCACACGCTCCTTGCGCACCCTTTCCTCGAAGCGCTGTTTCCGAGCGACTTCCCGCCTCCGGATCCTCAACTCTTCCTTAAGCACCAGCCGTTTGACCACCATCAGCTTTTCTTCGTATATCGGGACTACCAGAGTACCGTCCTCCTCCCGCGGAGAGGTCCGCTCACTGACCTCGCGCCCTATCGGTACTCGCTCTATCTCCACCTCCTGGCGAAGGGCTTCGACCTCAACTTGGGCGGGGACTTCGTCGACTTCCTTGCGAACGATTATTTCGCCGATCTGATGCGGTTCCCGACGGGCGACCAGTCGCTCCTCCCGCAATTCCAGAGTGCGCTCGGCGTCGTCGCGCTCGAAACGCTCTTCCACGTATAGCCCTCCTGTATTCAGAATGCTCTAGCTTGCCCGCTGGGCGGTCGCACTTCTCGTGCCATTGCGCTGTCTACGGGGCATGGTTCACGGCACGAGTTACAATGTAGCGTCGGGCCTTGTGCCCGACGTGGTACCTCGTCGGGGACGAGCCCCGACGCTACAGCATTGGACTGTTACACGAACTGACTGTTTGTATGAACCATCCCCATCTCTCAATTGGCTGGCACTGGACTTGCGAGGCAGACAGGACGGTTTGGCGACAAAAGCTGAACCGGATTAATAGGGATGCAGGGTTTAATTCCGAAAGCCTCTTCGTCCCTTGGGGAGGGGGCTAAGCACACGGATTAGCCTGGCCGCAGACACACCGTAGCCGCCATGCTCGCGGCGTTCCAGGGCTAGGCTGAAACGGTAATGGAGGGACAGTACAAGATGGCTAGGAAACCATTAACTCAACTGCCAGATTGGGAGCTCGTCGATAAAGAGGACGACATCCGCGGCCACATGCTGATGGACGAGAGCGGGAATCGCATCGGCAAAGTCGATGAGTTGATACTAGATACTGATATGGGGCGAGTAACGGAGATCGTCCTCGATAACGGCAAACGGTATCCGGCCGATAGGATCGACATCAGAAAGGGCGAACCTTTTCTATTAACAGAGGCGCGACCTCAACCGATGTTCCGCCGGGAAGAAGAGATGATGGGAGAGGAGAAGACCTATCCTCTGGCGGAAGAGCGGCTTCGGGTTCGCAGGACCCGAGAGAAGGTTGGCCAGGTCGATGTCGATATTGATGTTATCTCCCACAGAGAGACCATGAGGGTCCCTACCTCTCACGAGGAGGTTTATGTGGAGGAGGAAGCCGTAACACCCAGGCCGGCCGAGCATCCCATAGGTGAGGGCAAGGATGACGTTATCTCCGTGCCGGTGTACGACGAAGAAATAACTCCGGAGAAAGAAACGGTCATAACGAGAGAAGTTCACGTCGGAAAGATGGAAGAGGAAGAGGAGGAGACCGTTTCCGAGGAGCTCCGAAGGGAGGAGGCCCGCATCGAGCGCCACGGTGACGTGGAAGTGCACGAAGAGGGCGAAGAGGGTGAGAGAGGCCGCCGGGCTGCTTAACTAAAGCCCGCAGCCAGTACAACCGCGCGGAAACGCAGGCGGGAGCACCTCGTGTGCCCCCGCCTGCAATCGGTCTGGATGCAGCTAAAAACGGGTCCAGAGTGCTCGCGTCACGGGTATCCCAACAATTTACTTTCTTATGTAGTGATCACTAACGGTAGATCGTTGGGGCTTGCTTCTCTTTATCTGATGGCCGATGCGCTAGAATCGGGGTTCGCTCCAGATATGAGAATAGTTCCAACGTATAAGGATGCTCTACCCCTGCCGGATAACGATCGGGATCCAGATATTCCACTATCCGCCCCTGCCGCATCACCGCGATTCGGTCGCTAGCGTAGAGAGTACTTCCCAAATCGTGGGAAATGAAAAGATAGGACAATCCAAGTTCGGAACGCAATTCCATCAGCAGTTTGAGAAGCTGTGCTCCGACGCTGACGTCTAATCCGGCGAGTGGCTCGTCTAACACTAAAAATTCCGGCTCCAGAACAAGAGCTCTGGCTAGACATACCCGCTGTCGCTGGCCTCCAGATAGCTCCACCGGCCTTCGCGGTAACAGACTCTTCGTCAGACCTACTCGATCCAATGCGCCCCTTACCCTTCGATTGATCTCCCATGTAGAGAAGCCGTGCACCACCAAAGGCTCCTTTAGCGACTCCAGAACGGAAAATCTCGGGTCGAGTGCGGAGTTAGAATCTTGAAAAAGTATCTGCATTCTACGGCGTAATCGCTTTAGCGATTGGGAGTCCAACAACGATAGATCTTGCCCATCGAATATAATTTTTCCTGCTGTAGCTTGGCACAAACACAACATTGCTCGAGCTAAAGTGGTTTTCCCGCACCCGTTCTCCCCCACCAGGCCAAGAATTTCACCCCTCCCAATATGCAGCGATACGTCGTCGACTGCTCTCACGACGCCATCAGGCTGCCCCCAGAGCCTTCCCAACAGCTTCACCTGCCGTTTAAATTCAACTGTGAGATTTCTCACCTCAATCATATAGATAGCAGGCCACCCTTCTCTTTCCGATAGCGCGTTCTGTTGGTTTCCTCAGACGGCACACTTCCACGGAAATTGGACATCTGGGATGAAAGGCGCAACCTTCGGGGACTCGCAGCAGATCTGGGGAGTCCCCGGGAATCGGCGTTAGCGGGTTCCCTCGGTCGCACCTCTGAGCAGACAACAATCCCCTAGTATAAGGATGCAGGGGATCAAGGAGCACTTCGTCCCTGCTGCCCTCCTCGACGATGGCGCCAGCATACATGACCGCGATGCGATCGCTCAGCGCTCGTAAAGCCATAATGTCGTGGCTGATCAGCAATAAGGATGTATGCTCCTTCAACCTAGACAGTTGATACATTACTTCTTTTTTCGCCCTCGTATCCAGGGCTGTCGTCGGTTCATCGCATACTGCCAGCTTCGGTTCCAACAGCCCTATCAAGGCGATCAACACCCGCTGTCTCATCCCCCCGCTCAGTTGATGGGGATACATTCCGATAATCCGCTCAGGCGAGTGAAATCCCACAGATCGCAATGCGGCCATAGCCCGCTCGGCGCTATTTCCTTTGCCATTACGAGAAGGAAACAGGTTCCTCCATAGTCCCCTTACGCCGTCCCTTACCGCTATCGCTTCGAACAGGTGTGTACCGATGGTCTGCAGGGGGTTCAAGGATGTACCGTGATCCTGAGGCATCAACGCCACGAGGCGACCTCTCGCCGCCCGCATCTCCCGCTCGCTCAACAGGAGCAGGTCTCTCCCTTCCAAACTAATACTGCCGCGGATGATTCTGGCTGGATTCTGCAGCCTGAGTAAAGAGAGGGCGAGGACGCTCTTGCCGCAACCGCTCTCGCCCATCAAACCGAGGGTTTCCCCGTAATTGACGGACAGGGTTACCGCTCGATTGGCATCAACAGCCCCCTGTGGAGTGTCGAAACGCACCCAGAGGTCTTTTACGTCCAGCAAATTGCTCATCTCTTGAGCATCCGATCCAATCTAGGGTCTCCTCTTTCAGTCAGAGAGAAGCTGAGGAGGCTGAAGCCCAGCACGCACAACCCGATGCACAACCCCGGTGGAAGGTACCACCACCACAGATCCCTGATGAATCCGCCACGAGAGAAGGAGTAGCGCAGCATACCCCCCCAGCTTTTCGCGGTAGGGTCTCCAAGCCCGAGAAAGCTTAAACTCGCCTCCATCAGCATTGCGCTGCCCACTGTTAGAGCGAACTTCGCCAGCACCACTGTGGAAATGTTAGGGAGGATGTGTCGCAGCATGGTCCATCGATATCCCGCTCCGATCGCCCTGGAGGCCTCGACGAACCCCATCTCCCTCAACGAGAGTATCTGAGCCCGGACCACCCGCGCTGTACTAGGCCAGCTCACGATTGCTATGACGATAACGACATTTACGATCCCAGGTCCCAAATAGGCTGCCATTAGGATCGCAAGCGGAAGTCCGGGAAGGGCAAAGAACAGGTCGGTAATCGCCATCATCGCATCGTCCACCCAGCCTCTGAAGTACCCAGCCACGAGGCCTACCGCTATCCCGATGACTATGGCAGCGGAAGTCGCCCCAAAGCTGACCAGGAGAGAGATCCTCGCTCCATATATCAGTTCGCTCAGGATATCCTGGCCGATATCATTGGTACCCAGAAGATGCTGTGGGTTTGGCACCAGGTAGGGCGCGGAAGAGAGCCACGGATCGAAAGGGGCCAGAAAGGGTGCGAAAAGCGCAATCACTATGAATGATGTCAGCAGCAGCAACCCCAGAAGACCGTTCCCTGCAGGTAGGGAGGCTGATAGAGATCGCATGTCAGTTGATCCTCGGGTCGAGCCGAGCATAGGTAAAATCGGCAACGATATTGGCAACCAACACACACACAGCGATAATCATGAAGCTCGCCTGCAATAGTGGATAGTCTCGCCCCCCAACTGCATCGAATATCATGGTGCCCATACCTGGCCAGGAGAACACGATCTCAACAAGCAGCGCACCGGCGAATATGTTGCCGAACTGCAGAGCGGTGACCGTGACGAGTGGTGCCAAGGAATTGCGCACTACATGCCTCACCAGAACCACAGAAAGCGGCACCCCTCTGGCCATGGCAGCGATAACATGGTCCTCAGCCATGGTGGTTATCACGGAATTCCGCACGATTACTAGATCGTAGGACGCTTTGTAGAGGGTAACGACTCCTAGCGGAAGGGCTAAATGCCATAGCAGATCGGCAATCGACTCAACCCCCTCTACGCTACCTGAATACGCCCCAGCAAGAGGGAATAGGCCGAGGCGAAAAGAGAAAAGCATTACAACCAGCATGGCGATCCAGTAATGGGGCATCGAATAGACTAACAAAGCAGCAGAGCTTAGGGTCAAGTCGAGGCGGGAATTCCGGTGCCATCCCGCTAGAGTTCCAAGCACCAACGCTATCAGAGCGCCGGTAATCACAGCCGGGATCAGTAGAAGCAGCGTCCAGGGCAGGTGCATCCAAATCGTCTCGGCTACCGGGCGTTTGAAGGTAAAGGAATAGCCTAAATCGCCCTGTGCAAGATCTCCCAAATATCGTAAAAATTGGAGATGCACTGGACCTTCCAGCCCTAGCTTGGATCTAACCTCGTCTATCGTTTCAGGATCGTAAGCGAAGTGCTCTCCCATTAGATTCAGTGCCGGATCGCCTGGCATCAAACGAGGCAGGGCGAAGTTTAGCGTCAGGATAGCCAGAAGCACCAGCAAATAGCGGGCGAGCTTACGATGAACTAGCCTCAATCCTTTACTCTCCTACCAAAAAAGCCCCTCAATAGCAGCCTTGCGGCGTTTCCTCTACCGAAGCGAGAAGAAGCTTTCTCGGTTTACCAGCCCTCCACTGATCTGATTCATCTCCCACCCCTGCCAGGGGCCTCGATGAGGATACACATTCTCCCCCCAGGCTATGGCCAGACTCGGCAGTTGATCGGCATAATACTGTTGGAGTCTAAGAGCCAACTCTCGATAGAGGGCGGGGTCTGTTGTCTGGAGCATCTCGTCACATAAATCGAGATAGCTTTTATCCTCAACGTTGTGGAGAACACCTGCGCCGGTTCGCCTGGCATCGAAATATCCTGAGCCGTAGCCTGCATGCATAAGCATGCCCCAGGGAGTGGTCCGGTATAGTACCAGGTCGTAATCCATCTTATCCTTCAGTGCTACCCAAGTCGCCGAATCCAGCGCCTTCAAACTAGCATCTATACCAACCGCCCTCAGGTAACCCTGTATTAGCTCGCCGGATCTGGAGATGGCGGCGCTGTCGGTCCTGGTTAACAACGTTAGTCTTACCTTTTCCCCTTGCGGCGTCTCCCTCAAACCGTCGCCATCGGCGTCCTTCAAACCAATGGACTCCAAAAGGCTGGCTGCCCTATTTGGATCGAACTGCATCGGCCGGAGCTTCTCATCGTGAAGGGGCATGCTGGGTGGAACGAAAGCCGCTGTAGGTACCTTTCCGTGCCCGGCGAAGATGAATTCAGCGATCTGGGGATAATTGATAGCGTAGCTGATAGCCTCCCGAAACGTCAGCTCATTTGTGGGATACTTCGCCATGTTGAAACCCATGGCCACCGGGACCCCCATATCTACCTCTGTTGCCAGCGTTATCTCGGGTACTTTTGATAAAGCCTCTGCGCTGGTGTAGGGGATGCTGGCGGAGTAATCCCAGATCACGTCTACATCCCCCTTACTCAATGCCATTGTCATTGAGTCTACATTCTTGTAAATCCGGAACTCCAGCCTGTCCACAGAAGGCTTGCCACTGTGGTATTCAGGATTCGCCTTGAAACTGAGAAGCCCGGCGCCCGGATCGAACTTCTCGAGTATGTAGGGACCGCATCCGATAGCGGCATCCTCGCCTGAATAATTGAGCGGGTCGTTCACCTTTTCCCAGATATGTTTTGGCAAAACGACGTAGGTATTGAACTCCACCAGTAAGGTACCATAAGGCTTGTTCAGCTTGATCGTGACGGTATCCCCGTCCAGGTCGATGGATTCAAGCACATCCTTCATCCATCCCGATTGTGGATCGTTTTCCATGCGGTATTCGATATTGAACTTAACATCCTCCGGGGTAACTGGGGTACCGTCGTGCCATT
>JBMNNU010000068.1:0-13477 GCA_050942695.1 Chloroflexota bacterium | reverse complement strand
AGATAAGGCCATCTCGGCGGGAGTCGAGTTCCGTGCCACCATGGTCGACTCGACTTACGGCGACAGAGTGAAAGCAACCGAGAGCAGCACCCACCCATAGCCCTGAAAGGGCTGGATACGCTAGCCCAGGGCGATGCATTGGGCAAAGGTCAGGCATCGAGTAAGCCCTGAAGGGGCGACACAATCCAGCGGTTGAGAGGCTAGATTGCCCCTTCAGGGCTAATCCTATGGGGGGCCGCTTTCCTAGGGCAACGCCCTAGGCTGTTTTTGTTTGCCCTTTCAGGGCTGGGGTCCAGTCTAAGGAGTGTACCGGCACCCACCCTATAAGATGTGTCGGTCCCGGCAACCAGGGGAACCTTAAGCGGGATGTGGAGATGAGCTTTAAGGTGGCGATGGCGAGCGGGTTTAGAGAGACCAGCCATGACTCTGTCAAAGAGGTAGACAAGGGGCACGGAAGGGTCGAGATCCGGGAGTCTTGGGTAATTGGTGACGATGAAGTGATGCATTGGATAAACTCTCAGTACGACTGGCCAGGACTCCGGGCCATAGGGATGGTGAGATCCGAGCGGCGCATCGGGGCTAAGGTTGAGCAGGAGGATCGCTACTACCTGCTGAGCAAGACCCCTTCTGCAGTCGAGTTTGCCCAAGCAGTTAGGAGCCATTGGGGGATAGAGAACCGAGTGCATTGGGTGCTGGACATGGCCTTCCACGAGGACGCTAGCCGCATCCGCCAGGGTTATGCTGCCGAGAACTTCGCGGTGTTGCGCCACATCGCCCTCAACCTGCTCCAGCGCCATCCCACCAAACGGCGTTCGAGCATTAGGACAAGGCGACTCAAAGCAGGCTGGGACCGTACCTATTGGGACCGTACCTATTGGGACCGTACCTATCTCATGGAACTACTCACCGATAATTAAGAAGCGTCGGCCCTGGAGGTGTAAAGTTTTTAATTGACGCTGGCCTTGCAGTTTGCTATATAGTGGCTTGCAATTTGCAAGGCTGGTGAGACGTGAAACTCAGCGAGAAGCTACAGCACCTTCGCCATCTGGAGGGCTTATACCGGGGTTTGGGGAGGCCGATGACCAAAGCAGAGGTCGTGCGCGCTATGAAGCAGGAGTTACATGCCTCCATCAGCCACCCATACCTCTGCCAGTTGGAGAACGGCTCCAGGGTCCACATGACCGCCAGGACACGCGAGCTGCTGGCGCAATTCTTCAAGGTGCTTCCGGGCTACCTGGTTGACGACCCTGAGGGTTTCGAGACATCTCTCACCACCGAGATGTCCGCTACCCCCGACCGGATACGCGATTGGCTCGCCGCTCAAGCAGAGGAGATGGCGGAGGAGCCTTTCCTGGCCCACCTGTTCTGGAAGCTCTCGCGCGCCCAGGATCCCATGCGGTTTGTTGCCCTTCTCGACAGGCTCCTTGAGCTTCCGCCGACAGCCCTTGCTGAGATCGAGTCGAGCATCGAGAGTATTGAAACCAAAAAATAGATATCTCAATCCTTATCTAGATTGGAGCGCGATGCCATGATAAACAGAAGCCGTCAGGATATCCGCTCCCGGATCATAGAGCTGAAACGCCACCTGGTGGCAGCCATGGCCGACGAACAGAAGCTATACCAGCGTTGCACCGATGCCGGCAGCGAGGCCAGCCGGTGGAGACAGAGGGCCGAACTGGCCGTCGACAAAGGAGAGGACGCCCTGGCCAGGGGCGCTCTGGCCAGGGCTAACCACTTCGCCGCTCGCGCTGCGCAGTTCGAACAGCAGTATCTGGAGCAGAAGGGATACGTTGAGCGGATGAAAGCCCGCCTGCGCGCACTAGAGGCGGGGGTTGTTGTGGAGGAGCCGGTGGCTGTTGTTCAGCTACCAGATGTATCTGAACTCGAGAAAAACGCGGAGCGATTGGAGCAGATGGAGGAGCGGGCCAGAGAGCAGCGGGCTATGCTTGCCGCCTGGGCCGAGTTGGAGCGGGACGAACTCTCCGAGAAGCTGGCCGCGCTTGAGAGAGAGGACCAGTTGGAGCGGCAGCTTGCGGAGCTGAAGCAGCGGCTCGGCCGAGCCTGACGAGGAGACGGAGAGAGACGGGGACTGGGAGACACGGAGATAGCCATCAGCTATCAGCTATCAGCCATCAGCACTCAGAACCCAGAACTCAGAACCCAGAACCGTCCTCAGGACGCAGCACTCAGCACTCGCAAAGGGAGGTTCCCGAAATGTTTCCTATACCCGATACCATGGCGGGTTTCTATCTGACCTGCTTCGCCGTGGGTTTTCTCTTCGTGGTGGTCTCTCTCTTCCTTGGGGTCACCAGCGATAGCTTCCACATTCCCGGGCTCCCTCACGGCGACTCAGGAGGCGTACACATCGGGGACCTGGGTGACCTCGGAGCCGGGGGGGACGCGGGCGTTGTAACCGACGCCCCGTTGGGGGTCGGGAGCGACGTCGGCCACGGGCATCATGGCCACGGCGTCTCGCCCATCAATATAAGCACCATTATGGCCTTCCTCACATGGTTTGGAGGGGCAGGCTACATACTTCAGGTGTACGCAGGCTTCTGGGGGGTGCTGAGTCTGGTTGCGGCTGCAGCGATAGGGATCGTGGGAGGGGCTATCGTCTTCTACCTGCTGGCGAGGGTGATCTATCCGGGCCAGCGCTTCCTGAACCCCGCTGATTACAAGATGGAGGGGACCATAGCCCGTGTGACGGTGCCCATCCTGGAGGGCGGAGTAGGTGAGATCGTATATACCAAGGGGGGGAGCCAGAGAAGCGATGGTGCAAGAAGCGCAGACGGGAGTCCCATCGAAAAGGGCGTGGAGGTAGTCGTCGTCCGCTACGAGCGCGGTCTCGCCTATGTGGAGCCATGGACCAGCTACATTAAGAAGGGTTAGGAGGAGATGTCGAGCAAAGATAGGAATTTGGTGAGCGCCACCTTAAGGAAGGGCTCTCCGCGCCGCGCCAAAAGTGGTGGGGGTTGCGGTGCCGTCCTGGCAGCAATGGTAATGATCGCAGCAATTTTAGGTGTCCTGATAGGGCTTACGTCTCTTCTGGAGGAGGGAAGCACAATGGGAGGAGTTATCGTTATTGCAAGCCTGGCGGTCCTGGCTATCTTGATGATACTGATGATCGCCGCCCGGATGTACCGGAAGGTAGGTCCAAACCAGGCCTTGATCATCTACGGTTTCGGAGGCACCAGGATCGTCAAGGGGGCGGGCGCCATCGTGCTGCCCATGGTCCAAAGCTGCCAGGAGCTGTCGTTGGAGTTGATGTCCTTCGACGTATCGCCCGAGCAGGACCTGTACACCGAGCAGGGTGTGGCCGTGACGGTGGAGGCGGTAGCGCAGATCAAGGTTAAGTCGGATCCAGCCAGCATCCAGACGGCAGCGGAGCAGTTCCTCAGCAAGGACACCCATGAGCGGGAGTCGATGATCCGGCTGGTGATGCAGGGGCATCTGAGGGGGATCGTCGGCCAGTTGACGGTTGAGCAGATCGTCAAGGAGCCGGACATGGTGTCCGGCAAGATGCGCAGCACCTGCTCCGAGGACCTGAGCAAGATGGGGCTGGAGGTAGTATCCTTCACCATCAAAGAGGTCAAGGACAAGAACGAGTACATCGTCAATATGGGGCGGCCCGACGTAGCCCGGATCAAGAGGGATGCGGACGTGGCCACGGCGGAGGCGGAGCGGGACACCGCCATCAAGCGGGCCATAGCGGTTCGGGAGGCCGCAATCGCCACAGCCCAGGCCGACCAGGAGCGGGTTATCGCCGAGACAGCTTCTCTGGCGAAACAGGCGGAGGCACAGCGTGACCTCGACCTCAAGAAGGCGGACTATGATACCGCCGTGAAAAAAGCCCAGGCTCAGGCTGACAAATCCTACGAGATCCAGACCAACGTCATGCAGCAGCAGGTTATCGCCGAGCAGGTCCGGGTGGAGAGGGTCCAGAAGGAAGAGCAGATCAAGGTGCAGGAGGCTGAAATCCAGCGCCGGGAGCGAGAGCTGATCGCCACCGTGCTGAAGGCGGCTGAGGTGGAGCGACAGAAGATAGAGGCGCTGGCCGAGGCGGAGCGGCAAAAGCTGGCGATAGAGGCCGCAGGCCAGGCAGAGGCGATAAGGATACAGGGTCTAGCCGAGGCTGAGGTCATCAGGGCTAAGGGGCAGGCGGAGGCCGACGCCATGGCGATGAAAGCCGCGGCCTTCCACCAGTACAACCAGGCTGCTATCCTGGACAAGCTGCTCACAGGCTTCCCCGAGGTGGTCAGGGCGATGGCCGAGCCGCTGGCCAAGGTTGACAAGATCACCATCGTCTCGACGGGCGACGGCGCTATGGGTGCGGACAAGATAACGACGGACATGGCTAAGATGGTCGCCCAGGTGCCGGCCTTATTCGAGACCCTTGCAGGGGTGAAGATCGGCGACCTGATGGGAAAGGTCCCTGGACTTGCCAATGGAGAAGAGAAAACTACCACCTTGCAAGCGGATGGTGATGAAGGTAAAGTTTAGCGAGAATTAGGCGGGTCCAGGGCACGCAACGCAAGCGAGCACAGCGTTGCGGTTGAAGCCTGGCAAGCGTAAACGTACCATCTGGCGCGTTTACGGGGTGTCCCCAAAGCTTTGTATCAATTTCAATCCCATTTCATGAAGAGAAAGGAGACGACAATGAGCCTACTGGAGAGAGTCGGGACAATCATCAGGTCAAACATCAACGATCTGCTGGACCGCGCAGAAGATCCTGAGAAGATGCTGAAACAGATCCTGATCGACATGCAGAACCAGTTGATCCAGGTAAAGACCCAGGTGGCGGCAGCCATCGCCGACGAGCAGAAGCTGTACCAGCGATACCTCCAGAACCAGGAGGAGGCGGACAAGTGGCAGAAGAAGGCCGAGCTGGCAGTCTCCAAGGGTGAGGACGAGCTGGCCAAGGAGGCGCTCCAGAGGCGCAACTCCTACCAGCAGATAGCCGACGGGTTCAAGGTCCAGTACGAGGAGCAGAAGCAGCAGGTAGAGGTGCTGAAGAGCGCGCTGCAGAAGCTTGAGAGCAAGATCGAGGAGGCCGAGCGGAAGAAGGACCTGTTGATCGCCCGCAGCCGCAGGGCTGAGGCCGAGGCGAAGATTCACGAGACAATGGCGGGCATCGGCCAATCTAGCGCCATGGCGAGTTTCGACCGCCTCGAGGAGAAGGTCGAAGATAAAGAGGCTAGAGCCAAGGCCGCGGTGGAGCTGAGCAAGGAGACCGACACCCTCGAGGACAAGTTCGCCGCCCTGGAGCAGGAGAGCGACCTGGACAAGCAGTTGCAGGAGCTAAAGGCCAAGATGCAGAAGCCCGAGGGCGAGGGGTAGGCAGCAGCTCAACAGCGAGGGCGAAAACCCATTATTTTATGTGCAAGGAGGGGCAGCAGATTTGCTGCCCCTCAATTACTGATCTCTGCACCGCTTGAATTAGTTTTGGCCTTATTGGTACACCGCGTGCATCGGCCTACACTCTGGGCTAGACACGGGGCAAGGGGGATCTGGCCATCAGCGAGATCACATCCGGCGAGGGTGGGAAGCGATGCAGGACTTCATCTTCGGGATAGACTGGCGTGAGCTGTTCGTACCTCAGGTGCCTCTCCTGGAGAGCATCGTGCGGATGTCCGCCGTGTATCTTTTCCTCGTTGGCCTGTTCAGAACGGTGTTGAAGCGGGAGGCCGCGAGCCTCAGCATCAGCGACCTGCTGGTGGTAGTGCTGATGGCCGACGCAGTGCAGAACGCCATGGGCGGGAATTACAACACCATCACCGATGGCCTCATCCTTGCCACCACGCTGGTATTCTGGGACTGGTTTCTCTCTTACGCCGCGCTTCGATGGAGAGGATTCAGAAACGTGGTCCGCCCGGCGCCTCTTTTGCTAGTCCGAGATGGCCAGCCTATCCCCACCAATATGCGGAAAGAGCTGCTTACCGAGGAGGAGCTGCTCAGCAACATCCGGCTGCATGGGGTGGAAAGCTTCGATCAGGTTAAGTACGCCTTCATGGAGATGGATGGCCGGATCAGCGTCATCACAAGGAATCGCAGACGGCCTAGGGGGGGCGCCGACAAGAAGGCAGCGGCTTGAGAGATATGGGGCCGGCGGAGTTGCCGGCCCCTTCGATTACTAACTATCCTGCGATCAAACTCTCCATGTAGGTCTGGATAGTGGGTACGCCGGTCAGCTTCTCGTAGAAGAAGTTGTTCACGATGTTGATTACCTCGGCTCGGGCTGCCTCCGCCTGTGCCGAAAGCTCCTGATGCGCCTCCTCACGAGAAAGGATATCCCGCAGCCTGAGCATCAGCCTAACGATCTCTACCTCCTTCTCCCCCTCCAGCGTCTTCACCACGCTCAGGATCAACTGGTCCATCTGGGCCAGGAGGGTTTCCATCGTTATCGATGAGCCGGGGGAGAAGCAGTCGTCCACCGTCCGGATCAACGACCAGACCTGGTAGAGCAGGGTGGTAGGCTCGTCGAAAAGCTCCCGGAGATATGCGGCCTCCTGGTATCGGCCGGTGAGTCGGAAGATGTTGTACATCCGCTTCGCCACCTTGCCGTAGTTCAGGTCTTTGGTGAGATATTTCTTGACCTCGTTCTCCAGTTGGCTGACGTAGTTGTCCAGGGCGTCGCTGGCCACATTCTTGGCCAGCTTTGTGAAGAGCGGGATCGATTCGGCCTCCAGGTAGACCTCCTGGAAGTAGGGGTCCAGGTAGCCATCCAGGGGGGTGATGGTGCCGTCTGGGGCCTGCCAGGTGACGTCTAACATATTGCTGGCGTTAACGAGGGCCTTGTGGACGGCATCGGCCACCACCCAATCCAGCTTGCACCAGCCTGGGTTGCACTCTACATCCTCCCACTTGATCTGGTAGGAGGTACCGTCCGGCAGGAAGGCGTCTATCTTACCCTCCTGGATCTGCTGGGGTTTCCATGCGATGGGGGTATCGGCCTTGAAGGTGCGCCCTTCGTATACCACCTTGCAGGGGTATGAGCCGAACTTGACCTCGATCAACTGGTAGGTGGGGCCTTTCAGGGTGCTTAGAGCCTTCTCCCGCATCGTCTGCGATAGGATGCGACAGGCTTCCTCACGCGTAGGGGCGATGATGTTGATCCGCTCGAAGTAGTCCGCGTCGCCGGGATAGCTCTGGATCTTGGACTGGGCCGCCGAGCCGGAGAGCGCCAAAGCCGTCTCCACCACGCCGGGGCGATCCTGGAACTCCACCAGCTTTCCGATGCGACGGAAGTGGTCCAGCTCTTCCGGGCTGAAATCCAGCATGGTCACCTTATGGCCGAAGACCCCGCTGTGCACGTCTACGACGACATCGCTCCCGCCAGCTACCGACCCGATGGCCGCCAGCCACTGCAGAGCGTCGGCTTCGTCCATCTCGATGCCGAGTCGTTGGGCAGATTCGATGATCCTTGCCAGGTCCTCGTTAGCGGTTGGAGGCGGCTGATTGCTCATAATGTCACTCCTTCATTCATCGGCTCTACTGGCCGTTGTATGAAAACCTAGTATTGGGGACTCCCCAAACCCTTGGACCCCTGCTTTGCTCCCCTCTCCCAGTGGGGGAGGGGCCGAGGGTGGGGTCCGTCCCCCTCTCCCTGGACCCCAGCTATCGGCGGGATGTTAGCTCTATGAGCATCTTCTCGAAAATATCGGCCTGCGCGGAGGCGTCATCCAGGGCGTGGTGGGTTAGCGGTTGCGAATGCAAATACCGCCCGCTGGCATTCCGCAGCGACGACTCCGCCCAGGTTACGCCGTGCAACCCCATGTACAGGGCTTTAATGTCCAGAGGGCTGTGGCCGAAAGGGTTGCGCCCAAGGTAGCGGTGAAAGTAATCGCACACGAACATCCAGTCGAAGGCTGCATTGAAGGCGACGAAGATAGGTTTCGTCGCCCCGGGTAGCTGCTGGAGCCACCTTTCGAACGAGGCCATTGCCTCCGACGGAGGAAGCCCTCGAACAGCTAGCTCCTCCAACGAGAGACCGTTTATCGCCATGGCCTCCGGGGTGAAACCCTCATTAACAGGCCTCAACTCCACATAGAAACTGCTCCGGGGTTTAGTTACTGTGCAAGCCCCGATCGACAACAGCGAGTAGCCGCCAGGGTTCGGCCCTGAGGCCTCCACGTCCACCGAGATGTAGCAACAGATTTCCTGGGAAAAATCATAAACAGGCGGCGAAGCGGGCATCTTCTGCATGCCAGGATCATATTCTTTTGACCATCCTCAGTCAATCGAAATACTAAAAATTTTGGAGCAGAAATTGCGACATTCATTTTAGCTTCTGCTAAGATTGGCTTGCTGTGAACACAATTATCGTGATCCCTACCTATAATGAGAGAGAGAACCTGGAAGAGCTAGTCCAGAGGATAGAGGCTCTGCAGTTGGGTCTCCACGCACTGATAGTGGACGACAACTCGCCCGACGGCACCGGCCAGTTGGCTGAGGAGTTAGCTCTTGCTTACCCGTGGATCCGGATACTCCATCGCCCCGAAAAAGCCGGCCTGGGGAAAGCCTACGTGGCAGGCTTCAAACGCGCTCTCGAAATGGGCTACGAGGCTATCGGTGAGATGGATGCGGACCTCTCCCACGACCCCGCCCACCTACCTTCTATGCTCCACGCACTGGACGGGGCTGATCTGGTGCTTGGGTCTCGTTACTGCCCAGGCGGCGGGGTGCGCAATTGGGGGCTGCTGCGAAAGCTTATAAGCAGGGGGGGGAGTCTCTACTCCCAATTGATCCTGGGGGTGGGGGTGCGAGACCTGACGGGAGGTTTCAAGCTGTTCAGACGGCAGGTGCTGGAGAGCATCGACCTGGACAGCGTCCAGTCCAACGGCTACTCCTTCCAGATCGAGATGACCTACCGCACCATCCGTAGGGGATACCGAGTCGTCGAGGTGCCTATCATCTTCGTGGACCGCCGAGTGGGCAAGTCCAAACTCTCTCGACAGGTGGTATTGGAAGCGTTCCTCATGGTGCCCCGCCTGCGGCTAGGCGGGTAACCTTTTCCACATTAAGTCGTTGTAACTACGAGATACCTTGACACGGAGGCGTGGAGAGACTGATACTTCACGGAGGTTCTTTGTGTTATCTCCGTATACTCCGTGTCTCCGAGGTTCCATCCGTTCCAATTAGGAGGTCCTCATGGCCATCCGCAACCACCTATCCAGGTCGCTGCTGCTCGCGCTGCTCGCAATGGTGCTGGCGGCCGGCGTTCCCAACATCGCACAGGCCGCGACTCGGCCTCACTACGATATCCAGGTATCCCTTGACTTCACTGAGGCCTCCCTGGACGTCGTTCAGAAAACAACCCTGCGCAACAATACCGGAGCGGACCTCCCGGATCTGGTGTTCCACATCGTGCCCGCCTACTTCGGCGCCTTCACGCTGAAATCAGCCAAAGTGGACGGGCAGGACGTAGTAGCAACACGGAATGGAACGGTCCTGGAGATAACGTTGAATACCCCTCTCGCGAAGGGAGAAACGGGTGAGATAGAGCTGCGATATAGAATCGATGTGCCCCCTCAGGGGGGTCGATTCGGCCGAGGAGAGGGGGTCATCGCGCTAGGCAACAGCTTCGCCACACTTGCAGCCTACCAGGGGGAGTGGGACCGCCACCAATATGTGGATGTGGGCGACGCTTTCTACTGCGAAATAGCCGACTTTGACGTGACGGTGATCAGCGACGTACCGGTAACCATAGCATCCAGCGGGCGGTTGACCCGTTTGGAGGGCAATCTGCAAAGTCTGAGCGCCGAAGGGGTGCGGGATTTCGCTATGGCTGTATCGGACCGCTACCAGGTGGAAAGCCGCGACATCGACGGTGTGCTGGTTTCGGTCCACGCCACCAGCGCCGGTCGTTTAGGGGTATACCTCGAGGAGGCGGAGAGAGCCCTGCGTTGGTACTCGGCCAACCTCGGGGCTTATCCATACCCCACCCTGGATATCGCCGAGATTTACGCTGCCGACTTCGCCACCGCCCAGGAGTACCCGGCCCTGATCTTCGTCTACAAATCGCTAGGGGCCGACGGTGGGGGTATCGGCAGCTACTCCGATTACACCGTAGCCCACGAGATGGCCCACCAGTGGTTCTACTCACAGGTAGGAAACGACCAGGTACGCGACCCCTGGCTAGACGAAGCGCTAGCCACCTACCTGAGTATCCTGCCATATCGCGAGCAGTCTCCCCACACTTTCGACTATTACTTCAACCGGATCGTGAATGGCTACAAATACAGGGTCTCTGTCGGCGGCGACCGGCCGGTCAACACCACCGTCTACCAGTACCCCAACGACATCGCTTACTTCGGCATCGTCTACAACAAGGGGGCGGTCTTCCTGGATAAGCTGAGGTCTCTTATGGGCGATGAAGAGTTCCTGAAGCTGCTGCAGGACTACGTGGCCACCTATACGGGCAAACTGGCCACCCCCAGGGCTTTTCTCGATATGATCTACAACCGGGTTGGCTCTGATCTGCCCCCTCTTGTAGATCAGTATTTCGATTACGGCGCTTTTGCCGGCGGTGAGGGTTATCAGCTTGATGTAGAGTGGCCTGCGGAGTTGGCCATTTCCGAAGATGTAGAGTTGCGCTACAGCTCCGACTTCCAGGCGGTGGAGGCGAAGGTGTGGCTGGATGGTCGGTTGATGCACCAGGGGGCGGGAACCGAAGCCATCAAGTTCCCTCTGGAAGATGTTGAGGAGGGCGAATATATCTTGAGGCTGGACATGCTGGACGAGGAGGGAGCGCTGTACCAGCAGGCTCGGAGAGTGAAGGTGGTGAATGGGCAAATTGCCAACCCGACCCTCTCCCCCTGGGAGATGGAGGTTGGTGACCCCATCTCCCAGGGGGAGAGTGGGCCTGTGAGTTTCGCCTCACCTTGGGGGATGTTCAAAGCTATGGAGAGAGAACTTTACACAGCCTCTTCTATCTTGTAACTGGTGGTAATGGAGACTGTGGGCTTCAACATAGCGGACACCGAGCAGTATTTGCGCTCTGAAAGGTCGATTGCTCGCCTCAATACGTCCTCGGAGATGTTTCGCCCCTTGGCGACATACTCAAGGTGGATGTGGGTGAACACCTTGGGATCCTCTTCGCGGCGCTCCCCATTGGCGATAACCGCGAGCCCGGTGACATCCTGCCTGGCCTTTCGCAAAATAGTGATGATATCGAAGGCGGTGCAGCCAGCTAAGCCCGCCAGGATCAACTCTATCGGCCTAGCCCCCGGCCCGGTCCCGCCATGCTCGGGGGCCGTATCCATCTCCAGGCGATACCCGGAATCCGCCAACTGGGCCTCGAAGTGAAAGCCCCGGACAAGATCAACTCTGGCTTCCACAGTAATCCTCCCTTATCAGATGTATCGATGGTTGATCATCACCATCCAGAGTGGCATACTCCCTTTAGCTATCAGCTATCGGCCGAGATATGCAAACCAGCAACCAAGAATCTAGCGGATTGTCTCTTTGAATATAAGGCTGCGGTAATCAGGAGGCTGCCATCCCTTCGTACCCAAAAGCTAAAAGCTGACGGCTGATTGCTGTGGGCTTAAAAGCTTGACAAGCATACCCCCCTACCGTATATTAGGATACAGTTGACGGGGCAGCACCGTCAATATGGTGGAGGCAGATTTGGACGAGCTTATCGAAAAGATCCTTCGCGAATCCAAGGTTATCGCAGTGGTCGGCCTCTCTCCCAAGCCGGAGCGCCCCAGCTTTGGGGTGGCCAGCTACCTGCAGAGTTGCGGCTACCGCATTATCCCAGTAAACCCTATGGTAGAAGAGGTGCTGGGCGAGCGTTCCTACCCGGACCTGAAGTCCGTGCCGGAGAAGATCGACGTGGTGGACATCTTTCGCAAGCCGTCGGAGGTGCCGGGGATCGTGGAAGAGGCTATCGAGGTAGGAGCCCGCACGGTCTGGATGCAGGAAGGCGTCGTCAACGAAGCCGCCGCGGCCAGGGCGCGAGAGGCTGGCCTGCAGGTGGTTATGGACAGGTGCATGCTCAAGGATCACCAGAGGCTAGCATCAAAAGGGTAAAAGTAGTCCAGCACTCAGCACTCAGGACTCAGGACTCAGGACTCAAAAAAAATTACAAGGGGTGGGCAGATGGAGCCAAATGGCAAGGTGGAGAACGTCGTCAACGTGTTTGACGACTCGGCCAACCCACGGTACTGCGCCGTTGGTTGAGGACCTCCGCAATCTCAGGAGGAGATTACAAAGATAGTTGCCTGGTATCTTTCCAGGGAGTATGGAGACAGCGTCGAGGTCAACTACAACGACCTTTCGCAGGCAGCGGTGCGGGAGAAAAATCCCGATATCATGGAGAAGATGCGGAGCGGAGAGTTGGTTCTCCCCTCTGTCTTCGTCGATAACAAGCTGGTGAGCCTGGGCTCGGTAGACTACTTTACAATTACCAAGGCCATTCGCCAATCCCGCGAAAACGTAGCCGGGGAGCCCTGACGAGGAGGTAGCGGTATGGATATAATAGCGGTGGCCGTAATTGTCCTAGTCCTGGCGCTATTGTTGGCTCGGGGCGGCGCCGGCGGGGGTGGTTGAAATATCTAAAGTTCCGCGGCGCGGAACATATCTCTCGTTGTAGCGGATATCTGTAGCTGATATGGTTTGGGGGTCTGGCTCTGTGCCAGACTCCTCTTCTTTAAGCCTTCGTCGCACACAGACAACAGGGAGGAAGCGATGATCTACGACGTGATAATCGTGGGCGCAGGAGCCGCAGGGCTCTCCGCTGCCGTGTACACCGCCCGGGGTGGTTTAAAAACCCTCGTGGTGGGCGACCCGATGAAGTCCAGGGTCGCATTGGGGCGCCATTTCGACAACTACCTGGGATTTCCTGAGGGTATCGGTGGCGTAGATCTGATGGAGCGCTCCGCTGCACAGGCGCGACGCTTCGGTGCCGATATTCGCCGGGGCGAGGTGGTGGGGCTGATGCCTGGCAACCTCTTCAAGGTGGAATTGGCCGACGGTGAGCACTTTGAGGGGAAAGCCGTTATCCTAGCTACCGGCGTCGCCGGGAAACCTAGCGGCATCAAGGGTGAGGAAGAGCTGCTGGGACAGGGTGTTTCTCACTGTGTAGTGTGCGACGGCTTCTTTTACCGGGACAGGAAGGTGGCGTTAATAGGCCACGCCAACTACGCCGCCCGGGAGGCCCTGGAGCTGCTATCCTACACGCGGGATGTAACCGTCTTCTCCAACGGCCGGGCCTTCGCCATGGACGAAAAGCTGAAGGAACGGCTGCAGGCCGAGGGGATAGCCATGAGGAATGAACGGGTGGTGGAGTTCACCCGGGACGAGTCGGGCTTGACCGGTATGCTGCTGCATGGCGGCGAGCTGTTCCCTGCCGAGGGGGTATTTATCGCGCTCGGCACCGCCGGCTCGGCAGACTTCGCCAGAACCCTGGGGGTAGAGCTAGAGGGCAACAGCATCGTGGTGGACCGGTTGGGGCGCACAAGCTACCCAGGGATCT
>JBMNNU010000085.1:0-12372 GCA_050942695.1 Chloroflexota bacterium | reverse complement strand
ATCCTGGCCGGTCCAGCCACTCTTACAACCCTCGTCATCCTTCTGGAACAGTATGGTTTCGCATTGACGGTGCTCGGCTTCCTGGCAAACCTGCTTATCGCCTGGAGGCTCTTCCGGCAGGCAGGGCAGATTACCCGGCTGTTCGGTCGCAACGGCATACGGGCCACGTCCAAGGTGGTAAGCCTTCTCCTTGCGGCCATTGCCGTCAGATTCATTCGGGAGGGACTCATAGCGGTCCTATAAGATGGCAGCCCACGAGGTGAAGCGCCTCTCCCTCCTGGCAACGAAGTTGCTCTACGCAGAGGTGGTTTACTGTCTCTGGAGGCGAGAATGAAGGTCTGGCCGGGTAAACCTGACCCGTTGGGTGCAACCTGGGACGGAGAAGGGGTCAACTTCACCCTCTACTCAGAGAATGCCACGCGGGTTGATCTGTGTCTCTTCGATGACCCTGACTCCCCGGACGAGAGCGAGCGGATAACGCTGCCCGAGGTTACGGCTTTCGTCTGGCACGGATACGTCCCCAGCCTCCGCCCCGGCCAGTTGTACGGGTACAGGGTGTATGGCCCGTTTGCCCCTGAGGAGGGCTATCGCTTTAACCCTTCCAAACTGTTGATCGATCCGTACGCCAAAGCGTTGGCAGGCAGCGTCAACTGGGAGGCGCCTCTGTATGGCTTCCCTCCAGGATCCGATGGCCAGGACCTCCAGTTGGACGACCGGGACGATGCCTGGGGGATGCCTAAAGGAGTTGTAATAGACCCATCCTTCGATTGGGGAGACGACCAACCCCTCCAAACGCCATGGCATCGCACAATAATCTACGAAGCTCACGTGAAAGGGCTCACCGCCCGCCATCCGGAGGTGGATGATAAGCTTCGGGGCAGCTACGCAGGTTTAGCATCCCCCGCCATAATAGCCTACCTCAAAGAGCTGGGGATAACCGCTGTTGAGCTAATGCCGGTGCACGCCTTTATCGACGATAAGTTCTTGCTGGATATGGGGCTTTCCAACTACTGGGGCTACAACACGCTGGGCTACTTCGCTCCGGAGGGCCGCTACTCGAGTAGCGGCGACCGGGGCGGGCAGGTCAACGAGTTCAAAGCCATGGTGAAAACCCTCCACACGGCGGGCATCGAGGTGATCCTCGATGTGGTGTACAACCACACCGCCGAGGGCAACCACCTCGGCCCCACCCTCTGCTTCCGCGGCATCGACAATCGAACCTACTACCGGTTGGTACCGGATCAGCCGCGCTACTACCTGGACTACTCAGGTACGGGCAACAGTCTCAACACGCTCCATCCCCAGGTTTTGAAACTGGTGATGGACAGCCTTCGTTACTGGGTAAAGGAGATGCATGTCGATGGATTCCGCTTCGACCTGGCGGCTACCCTGGCGCGCAATCACGATGGGGTGGACCGCCTTTCGGCTTTCTTCGACCTGATCCATCAGGACCCTCTGATCTCTAGGGTCAAGCTGATAGCCGAGCCCTGGGACATAGGCGAAGGGGGGTATCAGGTCGGCAATTTTCCTGTGCTATGGGCGGAGTGGAACGGCCAGTACCGGGATACGCTGCGCCGCTACTGGCGCGGGGAGGAGGCTCAAGTCAGCGACCTTGCGTATCGGCTCACCGGCAGCAGCGACCTCTACCAGGATGACGGCCGCAGCCCTTATGCCAGTATCAATCTGATTACATCCCATGACGGCTTTACCCTGCACGACCTGGTGAGCTACAACCAAAAGCACAACGAGTCCAACGGGGAGGAGGGCCGCGATGGCTACGACGCCAACCTATCCTGGAACTGTGGGGTTGAGGGGCCTACCGACGATCCCTTGGTGATTGATCTTCGGGAGAGGCAGAAACGCAACTTCCTCGCCACTCTGCTGCTTTCCATGGGAGTCCCCATGATCTGCGGCGGCGACGAAATCGGCAGAACGCAGCATGGTAACAACAATGCGTACTGCCAGGACAACGAACTGAGCTGGCATGATTGGATCTTGAACGAAGATTCGCGAAAACTGTTGGAGTTTACCCGCCGATTGGTGCAAATCCGCCACCAGCAACCGGTCCTGCAACGGCGTAAGTTCTTCCAGGGCAGACTTATCCGCGGCTCAAACGTCAAGGATATCTCCTGGTTTCGGCCCGATGGCCAGGAAATGACAGATCAGGACTGGGAGGCCCCATTCGTCCGCAGTTTAGGGGTTCGGCTCTCGGGTGATGGGATGGACGAGCTGGACGAACGCGGAAAACAGATCGCGGGTGATACACTGTTGATCCTGACGAACGCCCATCACGAGGCGATCACTTTCACCCTGCCGTCCCCCCATCCTGATATCCACTGGGAGAGAATCGTGGACACAAGCCACAGCGAGGGCAAAATGAAGCGAGCCTTCTTTGATGAAAAAAGGCATTACTGCCTGCCTGGTAGAACGCTGGCGCTGTTCAGGGCGGCATCCCGCGGGCGTCGAAGCTGATTAACCCCCAGCCCCAAAGGTATCGCCAAAAGGGCACCATTATTGCGTTCAAACCTCGCTCGCCGAAGATAGACAGTCCAGCAGTCACAATGTTGAGACGGCGGGTGACGATGGTGGTCAGGCTCCTAGAAATCATAGCTGCAACAGTTGCCGCAACCCTGTTAACTATACGCATATTGAGAATTCCGGCAGCGAAGCCCCACCACGAGATGCGGGCGCATCGCGAACGAGAACGCCTGGCTCATCCACCAGAGTCCACAGGGATCACGCAACCCCAAATGCGGCAATACCAAGCGACAGAACAGCCACCAGTCACCTACCCGCGTCTCAAATGGCTAACGATCGGCATCGTCTTCCTGGTTTTTGGCCTCTGGTTATTCATCCGATTTGCCACCATCGTCATCGACGTTATCCTGCTCGTGGCAGTGGCCGTCATTCTCGCTACAGCTTTAAGACCGGCAGTCGATCGTATTAGTAGCTACAGACTGCCTGTGATCCAGATGATGATAGCCAGACCCCTGGCGATACTGATGATTTACCTTGTGCTTTCCGCGATACTGGTTGGAATTGGGTTCCTGGTAGTGCCCCAGTTGATCGCTGAGCTGCAGCAATTGATAGCCAATATCCCGGATTACAGCGAAGCAATTGCTGCAGCGCTTGCAGGCATGGAGCGGTACCCATTCCTACCCAACGTGGAAAGACTACAGGAGCAACTGATCGACCAACTGGCCACGGGAATAACACAAGCTATTGACGTTTTACTCTTTCTGGTCAGGCTGGTGTTCAGCCTCCTGTCTTTTCTGGTAGTCCTGGTGATCGCCTTCTTCCTGCTGATGGAGGCCCAGCCGCTGTACGAGCATCTATTGGCTCTAGCTCCACCATCTCGTCGATCGCAAATCTGCGCAATGACGGATGAGATGGGGCAAAAGGTGGAAGGATGGCTCAAAGGGGAGTTCCTTCTTAGCGCCTTCGTAGGCGTGATCACAGCCCTGGGCATGTGGGCGTTGGGGATGCCCTTCCCTCTGATCCTGGGGTTACTAGCCGGTTTCTTCGAACTGATACCACTTGTAGGAGCCTACCTGGGCGCAGCCCCCGCGGTAATCGTCGCTCTGTTCCAGCCGCCATTGACGCTGCTTGCCGTTGTGCTCTTCTTTATTGCGCTTCAGCAGTTTGAAAACAACATCCTCGCACCTTCTATCATGGGGCGAGAAGTGGAGATCCCGCCGCTACTTACCATCGTAGCATTGCTTACAGGAGCATCGCTGTATGGGATCCTAGGAGCTCTCCTATCGCTCCCCATAGCTGCCGTCCTTCAGGTACTATGGCTGAGGTTGGTGGTGCCAGCTATCAGGGGTAAATATGGGGAAAGCGACTAGCGCAGGGATATCCACACTCCGATATTACTCGGCAAGGATCTTCTCCCCCTCACGCGACACGAGCTTCAACAATGCCTCCACCACACGGCTATCGTACAGCCTGCCCTGGTTGCAGCGGAGCTCATCCAGAGCGTTATCCAGGCCAAGCGCCGGCCGGTAGGGCCGGTGAGCGGACATAGCCTCCACTACATCCGATACCGCCAGGATCCTGGCCTCCAGAAGTATCTCATCCCCGGATAACCCCTGGGGATAGCCACTACCGTCCATTCGCTCGTGGTGCTGATATATGATCTGGGCTATTGGCCATGGGAACTCCACCGTCTTCAAAATATCGAACGCTACCTGCGGGTGAGTCTTGATGATGCTGAACTCTAAGTCGCTCAGGCGGCCGGGCTTATTCAGTATCTCTGAGGGTACAGCTATCTTTCCGAGATCGTGGATCACCGCCGCCAGCTTCAGCGCGTCAACCTGCTCCCCGGATAGCCCCATCTCATCAGCTACACCACATGCGATGCTTCGAACCCTGCGCTGGTGGCTCGCTGTGTAGGGGTCCCTGGCGGCAAGGGCTGCAGCTATCGCATCTGTCGTGTTGATGAATATGTTCTTTAATTGCCTGTAAAGCCGTTCCAGCTCTTCGTTTCTTTCGTGTAACTCCTGTGTACTCTTCTGGACCTGCTCCTGCAGGCTTTCGTTCCAACGGCTGAGGCGTTCGTTTTGCCGCTTGATTAATGCTTGCATCCGCCAGTTTTCCTGGACTATCCTGAAATGGTTTAACCCATCTCTAACCATCGATTTGAGGCCGGCCGCGTTCCAGGGTTTCGTGGCGAAACGATACACCTCTCCGCCATTGATAGCCCCCATAGCGGCATCAAGATCGGCGTAACCTGTGAGCATTATCCGAATCGTGTCCGGCCAACGCTCCCGTATCTCCCTGAGCAGTTCTATTCCGCTCATCTGCGGCATCGAATTGTCCGAGATAACCAGGTCAGCCGGCTCGGTCTCCATCATCTGTAAGGCAGCCATCGGGCTCGTAGCCGTCATAATCTTGTAGCCCTCAGACCTAAAAAGACGACGGAGCGCCGCCAGGACATTCTCCTCATCGTCCACGATAAGTATCGTATGCTTTGTGTCCGGCATTGAACGACCTCTCAATTCAACGGCCATCACTTGGAAAAACGAACACGAGTGTTCCTCTGGGATCCCTGCCATCAATCCTGGACAGCGGCACATACTCTACCTTTGCCGGTTTCTCAAAAAGCTGTAATACGCGGGAAGATGGTTCATCGAATTTCATCGCATCGAGAATACTTACCGCTAACTCGGAGGGCAGCGCTTCCTCTACCGGGACACCGAGGATCGACCAGCGGCTCACTCCAAGCAACTGCTCGACATAGGGGTTAACAAAAACAACAGACCCCTGAGCATCTACGCCGATAATAGCCACGGGTGTAGCCTCCACTATCTCCCGCCAAATCGAAGCGGCCTGCAGATCGTCGGTGGCGACAGCCGGAGGCTCTACAATTTGAGTTGTTGCATCTGCTTCCGGCTCTGTGTAAAAGAGGTCCGCGCTCTCCATCTCGCGCCGCATCGTATCAAGCTGTCCAAGTATAGACATAGATTCTTTCAAGGACTCAGCCTCTTGGACGGCAGATCGCAGGAGCGCCTTCAACTCATCCTCGTTCCAGGGCTTGGATATGAACTTGAACACCTGCCCCTCGTTGATGGCATCCTGTACCATAGCCGCATCCGCGTAGCCGCTCAACATAATGCGAATGATCCCGTCATTCCGGTCACGGATCTGCCTCAGCAGGGTTATCCCATCCATTTCTGGCATCTTAAAATCGGACACTACCACCGAAACCTGATTCGGGCTTTTTTCAAGCAGAGCCAGAGCCTCTTCGCCTGAAGCTGCGGTGATAATCTCGTATGGCTCCTTCCTCAAGGTCCGCCTGAGGCTGTTCAGCACATTCTGCTCATCGTCGACCAGTAACACGCACGGTATATCTATATAGGCTTGCCGATCGTTTTCATCTATCACCACAGTCGAATCCCTCGTTGTATCGTAATTTGTCTCACGCCAGAACGGATTTCAGCTCTTCCCCTACAGGTTCAAGGATTTGAGGGTTATTCGCGATATCGGTTTCATCGGCCATCGCATCCAGTGATATCGATGCTTTGAAGGCGGGTAGATGTAAGATCTCGTTAGCCGCCCTCGTGAGCGCAAGGAGCTTCAGCAGCTTGGACTGATCATCCCAGTCTGAGGGGATCGATGGTGGCCATGGGTCGTGATGTAAAGCAGCGCAGGCGCGATAAGCCAAAGGGAGATTCCAGTGCTTCAACGCCATTTCACCCACCTGAGTGTGGTCTATGCCGAGTACCCTCTGCTCAGCCTCACTTGAGGTTAGTCCATCGTTGCGGCACAACCGGAGCGTTCTAGCAAAGCCCCTTGGCTCCATGACTGCCAGAACGACCTTTCCAATATCGTGCAGAAGGCCAGCAAGGAAAGCCTCTTCTAATGCACGGTACCCGACATGTTTGGCGATGGCTCGGGTCCATTTTGCGCAACACATAGAATGTTGCCAGACGAACTCGCGGTTGTAGACAACTAGAGGATCACGATCGCCGCCAACAGTCAAGACCGCCGCACTGATGAGAAGAAGTCTGGTCTGCCCGAAGCCCAACAAGGCGATAGCCTCAGATATGGTGTTGACCTTGCGCGGCAGCCCGAAGAAAGCTGAGTTGATTACCTTCAGGATCTTGACGACGATAGCTTCATCGCGCTGAATGACTCTGGCTACCTCAGATACACTGCTGGAATTACTCTCAAGAAGAGCCATCGCTTGCTGGACCATTGCGGGAATGGCCGGCAGGTTTTCTGGGTTCTTTAACCAGCGTTCAGTTTTCCCCAGTGTCGATAGCTTAGTTGTGCCTACCATAACCGCACTCCCAAACTGCTATGGCGATCTACGCCGCTTTCTTCACCGGTAGTTCCACGGTGAACGTAGTACCTACACCGATCTCGCTTCGAACGTCGATCCTACCCTCATGTTTTTGAATGATATTGTGGCTGATGGAAAGCCCGAGGCCGGTACCCTCACCGGCCGGTTTCGTGGTATAGAACGGATCGAAGATCCGTTTCAGGGCTCTCTGTGGAATGCCCGCGCCGTTATCCGTTATCTCGACGAAAACCGCGCCATTCCTAGCGTAGCTTTTTACGGCTATCGCCCCCCTCCGATCTTTGGGGATCGCCTGGCCTGCATTGACCAGGATGTTGACTAATACCTGGACCAGTTGGGTGGGATTGCACATCAGCATGGGCAGGTCCCCGTAGCTGCTGGATACGGTGCAATGGTACTTCAACTGGTTCCATACGATATTCAGCGCACTCTGAATAATTGAATTCAGATCAGAAAGCTGGAATACCCCATCGTCGGCATAGGAAAAGGTTTTCAAGTCTTGAACGATCCTCTTCACCCGTTCAGAGCCCTCGATCGACTCCTGTACCAGTTGGCCGACATCATCGAGGACGTACGCCAAGTCGATCTTGTCCTCCAGCCTATCCAGCTCCACCAGTACTCGCCGGATATCGTCGTCGCTAGAAGCCTTTAAAATCGTTTTCGCATCTCGTACTTTTTCCAGATACTGCTTGATGTCTCGCACGTACTCCTGCAACGTGTTCAGGTTGCTATGCACGTACGCCAGGGGATTATTGATCTCGTGTGCTACGCCAGCCGCGAGTTGCCCGATGCTGGCCATTTTCTCCCAGTGGATCAGCATCGACTGCGGTTGCTTGAGAGGTTCCACCATACGGACGGTGAGAGGTGACTGGTTTGGGCTCCCATGGATCAACGATACCGTCAGGCGCCCCCACACCACATTGCCGTCTCGGCACACATACCTCTTCTCCATCTGATATACACTGCGTTCGCCCGCCGTCAGTTCCTGATACATCTGCAGGTCCGCATCTCTGTCCAGGGGATAGCTCAGTTCGCGGAATTTCTTGCCCCTGAGTTCATCGCCGCTGTAACCCAGCATCTTCTGGAGAACAGGGTTACTATCGATGATCTTTCCGGTCTCATCGACGAGGGCTAACCCTATGGCTGCGCAATCGAAAATTGCTCGGAACTGGGCTTCGCTTTTCTGCAAGGCTACCTTGCTCTCTCTTAGCTCCTGTTCGGTCTGGAACCGGTCGATCTCGTTCCCCAGTATTTCGGCAAAAATATTGAGAACCGATAGGTCGCCTTCGTTCCATTCGCCGTTTCCCAAAATATTAACGAAGCTGATGAACCCGCACAGGCCCCCCCTTGAGAACAACGGCAAAGCCAACACCGATCTAACGCCGATGTCTGCCAGCAACTTTCGCTCCCGTTCGGCCTCGTCTGGCATAGTAGAGACATCAGAGATAGCTATCACCTGCCGATTTCGAAGCTGGTCAATCCACCATGGTAAATCCGAAATGTGGATTTCTTGCACCTTCGTTATTCCGGCAGCCACATTCTCATCACACCAATCGTACGCCATGTACAACAAGTTACCGTTATCTTTGAGCAGGTAAACATAAGCGCAGGAGGCGCGCTTCAGCTTTGCGATATCCGCTAGAGATGCTCGGATAGGCTCGTGGGCGTTGGTGGCGCCGATAAAACGGGAGGACATTGTGGAAATTATCTTTTCGAACTCGTATTGGTGATTGTCTTGACTCATGCTGGTTGCCGCTCCAATTTCGGCAGTACTCTATCCTATTGTTATTGTTAATAATCGGCAGATAATAAACATTCTGAATGGGCAGCTTTCGATTAGAGCAGCGAGATTCCGTAGAAACCATTTCCTATCATCTGCCTGCCTGAGTTGATACGGCGAGGGTATCGGGGTCAACCAGGCGTGCTGCTGCCCATTTTAGATTTGGTTCTAAAGTACTATTGCTGGCTTCCCCGGCCGGGGATAACTTTGGGATCAGCAGGTCGACCAAAAAATCGGCAGGGGAGGTGTATCGTGGCTTTCTTTCGGCTGTTCAAACCCAGACTTGCTCTACCGCGGCCTAAGCTGCGGCTGGTTATATTCGGATCTGAGGAGAAGCTACCATGGCCGTTGCAGTTGGTGCATCCTGCGGGGCTTTGGGGCGCCCTGGTAGGCGTTCCATCGATTGCCAATCGATCCCATGATATTCCCTTGCTATGGTTGGAGCAGCCTATGGAGGAGGGGGACTACGTCTTTGAAGGCTTGCACGGCACCGTGATCGCGTGCGTACAGCGAAGAGAGAAAGGCTGCCACTACCCGCGATTCGACTCATCTTTAGATGTCCACCGGAATCTTGGCATCAACCATGAAGAGTACGAACAGTTAGAGGACGCACAGTGGATGGTAGCCCTCGAACTGACTGAAGTGCTCGACCAGGTTGGAGATGCTGTGCTGTTCCAGATGGAGCTGGCCGACCGGTTGGCGCTGCTGTCGGGGGGAATAGTATTGGATCAGGAGGCCCGCCGGTACTACCTGCCGGGTGGATGGCGTGTCCCCAACGCATCCAGGCCGCTCGACGCGCGGGAGCATATCACCCTGCACAAGGCTCCAGATACCGAGCATACCGTATGGGTACACACCCATGGGCTTTCGAAGTTCAGTCGCTTCGAACTGGAGATCCACGATCTGCCTGAAACCCTCTCCGAGCCAGCATGCCGATTGTTGATGGATCTAAGCCAATTCCTGGTTAATGGGGGTGTTATGCAGCCTGGAGAGAAGGTCGGAGACCCTCGGTCCCCCCTGTATCTTCGCCTCAGGGAAAACGAAGCTCGTAAGCATTACAGCTCTCCGTCTCTGGAATTGGTGGACGTTGGGGAGGATGGAAAACCGCTGGAAAGCGGCGGGGCGTGTGGTGTCGCCGTCCATACGCTGGCCTGGAGCAAAGCCGTCTAGCTCAGCAATTAACGATCGCCCTCTGGACCAGAATCATTTCCAAGGCTAAACTGTAGGTATCAACGATGCGATCATCCAGGAGGCGATCATGCGGGATTCGCAGGTAGTAGCCGGCCATCAGGGGATGCCTGCTCTTACAGATATTGATTTCGATCTCAGCCCCTTTACCATAGCTTGGGAGATAACGCAGGCGTGCGCCCTGGCGTGTGTCCACTGCCGGGCTTCGGCTCAACCCAAGCGTGACCCCCGAGAACTATCCACGGAAGAGGCTTTCTCCGTAGTCGACCAGATAGCGGAGATAGGAAACCCGATCCTGGTGATCACCGGGGGCGACCCGCTGATGCGGCGCGACGTCTTTTCGTTGATCCGCCACGCCTCCCAACGCAAGCTAAGGGTCTCCCTATCCCCCAGCGCTACACCCCTGCTTACCCGCGCCAATCTCCAAAAGGCAAAGGACGCTGGCATCGTAAGGATTCACCTCAGCATCGACGGCTCAACTCCGGAGATCCACGACGCATTCCGCCAGGTCGAGGGTTCTTACGATCGAACAATCCAGGGACTCCAGATCGCACGGGACATCGGCCTATCTCTCCAGATCGGCACCACGGTGACCAAGCATAACCTGGCCGACCTTCCTGCGATGACCGATTTGATCGCCAATTTTGGAGCTTTGATGTGGAATGTCTTTTTCCTGGTGCCGACGGGTCGCGGCAAAGTGGAGGACATGATCTCCCCTGAGCAACACGAGGAGACCTTACACTGGATGTACGAACTGTCTAAGGAGGCCCCTTTCGACGTTCGTACAACGGCAGCCCAACACTATCGCAGGGTGGTAATCGAACGAACCAGGGCCGAATTGGGTAAGCAGAAGGCGATCCACCAGGCGTTAAGCGGAGCTGGGTACAGCTTCCAAGATGGATTGGGGCGGCCGCAGCAGGGGGTTAACGATGGGAAAGGCTTCTGTTTTATTTCTCACATAGGGGATGTTTGCCCTAGCGGATTCCTCCAGATCCCAGCCGGCAACGTCAGGACATCATCGGTAGCCGAAATCTACCGTAATTCGCGGTTATTCCGCGATCTGCGTGATCCATCTCTCCTTAAAGGGCGGTGCGGCCGTTGTGAGTACCGGCGAATCTGCGGCGGCAGCCGCGCTCGAGCCTATACACTCACCGGTGATTATCTGGGCGAGGAGCCTTGCTGCACATACGAGCCAAAGGGAGCTGGTATTCTGTAGGGGCGACGCGTATGCCGCCCCTACGTCAGACCAAATTCTATAAATGCATAATTACGGTGTAGGGGTAGATGTGGGTACTACAGGGGTGGGGGCTGTGGTGAACTCCGTTTGCCCTACACTGCTCCCCTGCTGACTGCTGGAAACCGGCGGAACCGGCGTCGGAGTTGGTGCCGGTGGAGCTCCCGCTCCAATCAGAGCCGCCCCGCCTCCGAAGACGACTAACAGGATCGCAGATATTATGTACAGCAGCCGATTAGTCCTCTTGTACTGCCGCTTGGGCAGGGCTGTCTCGATCTTTTTCTTTCCACCCGATTGCCTTTTCTTCTTCCTGGGCTTTGCCATCCTGCCTCCTCTTCATCTATCAACTGTCAACCTTCAGCCATCAGCATTCAGCTTTCAGCCAATTTCAGGTTACATTCTATCAAGCATCGTGTCGAGTGCCTACGATAATACTAAACAGACCAGCCCGAATGAAAGGAGCTATACATTCAAGCATTCTATAAAAAGACTCGATTATCAATAGGCTTAATTCTTAGCTGATTGCTTTCGTCTGAAAAATGACCCGATCAACAAGGCTACCAAGGCCTGTGCAATTGTGCCTAGAGCCAGCCTGATAGCCGAATCGTACCAGAAACCCTGTGGAAACATCATTATCAGCCTGTCCTTACTGGGATCGAGAATCCACAGATCGTTATCAAAGGAGACCAGGTGGAACTGTAGAAACAGTTCGTCGAAACTGAACAGGGAGAGCAGGCTGAACCCTCCAAAAAGTCCAAGAGTAAGCCCCCCGCCCCACCGCAACTTGCTACCCAAAGCGGCCCACGCCCTGCCCTTTAATCTGAACCATCCAACTACAAGGTAGATTATGGCGTAACTCGCAGCCCCCAACTGTAGAGAGTAAAAAGCGTGAAGGAGGTTCCGGACATCATCCATATGTCTGATCTCTCGTTCGTTGAAGAGGGGAACGGAGGCGTTTCCGACCCTGACCGGGATTTCTACGTCATCCCTTTCCAACAGAAGGTAGCGGCTGATCTCCGCCGCGGCCCTATTCAACTCGGCTGGGTCCATATTCGTCCGCGCCGAAACCCCATATTTCTCGAAACCACTCCGATACCAACCCACATCTGAGACCAGCCAGCGCAAACTGATCGTGCCGAACAGCACCGGCAGCGACAGAACGAACAACCCGGAAGCGATCCAACTAATCCAATTAGGTAGTCTCATAGCCTCTCTCTAATGATAGTTCTGAGTTCTGAGTCCTGAGTCCTGAGGACGGTTCTGGGTTCTGAGTTCTGGGTTCTGAGTGCTGGGTATCTCCCCTCTCCCTGTGGGGGAGGGGCCGGGGGTGGGGTCCGTCTCCCTGTCCCCGCATCCCCGTGTCTC
>JBMNNU010000067.1:0-13539 GCA_050942695.1 Chloroflexota bacterium | reverse complement strand
TTCTGAGTGCTGGGAATCTAATCCTTCGCGGTTCGTGTCTCCCTGTCTCCGCGTCTCCGCGTCTCCGCGCCTCGATCGGGGAGATAGGTCCACCAGTAGGGGAGTCGTTGCCCGCATAGCTTCGGCCAGCTTGGCTTTTGCCAAGCAGAGATCCACCTCCGCTACGGCGTCGAGAGTATGCTCCAACGCTTCGGCATCGCGCCCTACAAGGCCGCCCAGCCTTCGGAGGACTCGCTCCACCTCCCGCTCTTCGTCAATCTGGAGCTGTCGCCATCGATTGGCCAGATCCACAACCGCCAGCGGCTCCATGAACACAGTAGCGCCGCTGGCCGATTGGTCGTGCACTACGCCTTTTACCTGCCCCTTGAACTCAGCTTTCACCGGCACCACGTAGCGACCCTCTCGCTGGGTGACGATAGGCTCCTGTAACACCGTGCGATAGGATGGCGAGGTGACGATCTCGTTCAGCTTGGACATCAGCCGCTCGTGAGCCCGCCGCAGATCCAATCTGATCTGGGCTAAAGCCGGGCTGGCGGAATCCACAACCTCCCCTCCACCGGAGATCGCTTTGCGGATCTCCCGCTCGAGGTCGTCGTGCAACCCAATAGGTAGGGTTAGCTCCTCCAGGGTGGGAAGCTGGTCGGCCAACTTTCCGATTGTGCCCTTTACCTGACGACTGCTGCCGATGGTAGACGCTATGAGCAGTAGCTCGTCTGGTGTGAGCAGCGCGCCCACAGAGGCGCGTTGCAGTTGAGTGCGTATGTCCCTGGCGCCGCCGACGCTGAAGTTGGGTTTGAGGTTCAATAAATGGCAAGCCTCGGCCGTGGCTGCCTGCCGCCGCAGCACCTCCACAAGCTCTGTAGCAGGCCGCAGGGCTAACGCCTTCTCGAGGCTGACAGAGAAGGCAGTATGATTAGCCAATCTCTCCAGCACTTTATTCAGTTCAAGGGTATGCAGGTAATGCTCTTCCATGTCCTCTTAGCGCCTATCAGGTAAATAGCTTCTCTCGGCCGAGAGAAGCTATCGATTCTCATCTCTGCAATTATGATTCTACTGTATTAGTAGGAGGCAGGCCAAATCCTACCGTTTCACGATCTGTTCGTTTGCGCGCTAATGTGGAACCTGTGATGGGTGCCGCCAAGCTGTTACAGCATGGCTCGCGCAAATTGCGAAGACGAGCGGTTTGGGCGGGGTTGGATGAGCAGGCGGCTATGCGATCGATAGGCTATGGGTGAGGGGAGGGCGGGATACCATCCCGCCCTCCTGTATCGACCTATTGAGCTGTTTCCTGAGCTACCACCTTTTCTCGCTTGTAATAGCCTAGCTTTGCGGTGATTAGCACTGTGGCGATAGCCACTGCGCCGAAGGCGTCGGTCATAGGTTGTGGGTCGATCAAACCGAAGGCTGCGGCCAGGAGGATGGCCTGCTGCGGCAAGCGCAACCGTTTCCAAAGCCATCCCTGGAAACCGCCAGCGAGGCAGACGGTACCGATACAGGCAGTGATCGTTGCCTGTACCACCTCTTGCCAGGATCCCATCATCAGCAGCGCGCGTCCGTAGACGAACATGTAGGGGACGATGTAGCCTGCGATGCCGATCTTCACCGCCGTGAATCCCACCTTCCACATGTTAGCACCTGCGACAGCCGCTCCGGCGAAGGCGGCCAACGCCACCGGTGGCGTAATGGCCGAGATGCAGGCAAAGTAGAATACGAACAGGTGGGCAGCCAGGGCGGGGACTCCCAGCTTGATCAGGGCAGGGGCGGCTGTAGTAGCTACGATAGCGTAGGCTGGGGTTGTCGGTACGCCCATGCCGAGAAGCATGCTTACGATCATGGTGAGGAGCAGAGCCATAGCCAGGTTTCCACCCGACAGTGTGATAAGTCCGCTCACGAACTTGACACCCAAACCTGTCAGCCCCATCACTCCGATCACGATTCCCGCACAGGCGCAGGTGGCCGCAACCTCGATCATACCCGTCGAGCTGTTGTTCAGCGCGTTAAGGATCTTCGTCAGCCCCATTCTAGATTCTTTCTTCAGCATACTGACGATGAGAATGGATAGAATGGAGACGAGGGCTGCACGAATGGGCGAAACCTGGAGCACGATCAAGAAGTAGAGCAGCACCAGGAGGGGTATCAATAGATAACCCTTACTTTTGGTGACGTCCCAGAAATTGGGCAGTTGATCGCGCGGGATCCCCTTGAGATTGTAGTTGACCGCCTCGAAATCGATCATCCAGAACAGCGCAAAGTAATATAGGAGGGCTGGAATGGCCGCCGCGACGATAATCTGTACGTAAGGTACGCCGACAATTTCTGCCATGATGAAGGCGCCTGCCCCCATGACAGGAGGCATCATCTGCCCTCCAGTGGATGCTACGGCTTCCACCGCTCCGGCGAAATGGGGGCGGTAGCCGATGTTCTTCATGAGCGGTATTGTGAAGCTACCCGTTGTCACCACGTTGGCCACGGCAGATCCCGAAATGCTTCCGAAGAGGGCGCTTGCAAAGATAGCCACCTTGGCCGGCCCCCCCCTAGTGCCACCGGCAACTGCCTTGGCGAGGTCGGTGAATACTTGCCCCGCGCCGGAGGCGTGCAAGAAACTGCCGAAAGCGATAAACAGGAACACGTAGGTGGCGGAGACGCCGATTGGGATGGTGTAGATACCCTCGGTGCCGAATACGAAGCTGACCACTCGCTGGAAAGAGTATCCACTATGGCGGAACATTCCCGGGATATTGTTGCCCCAGAAAGCATAGGCCAGGAAAGCACTCGAGATTATGGGTAATACTAAACCGGTAGAGCGTCTGGTGATTTCGAACACCAGAATGATGAGAATCGAGCCAAAGATGATGTCTCCGGTCGTTGGAACTACGCCGGTACGATTCACCAGATTATCGAAGTCGCTGTAAATATAGAAGACTATCGAGATACTCAGCAGCGCCAAGATAGCGTCTAGTATGGTGAAACGCTTGAATGGTGATTTCTTTGTGGCGCCCATGAGCAAGAAGCCGATGGCCATGACCAGGGCTAAGTGGATGGCTCTCAGCTTCAGCGGGTCCATCGGATAGGCTGTCAGTACGAACAGTTGCCATAACGCCATCCCGATGGCCAGGACGCGGGCGACTAGCCAGTAGGGCTTATCCAGGGAACGAAGCCGTGCGGTTTCGGTAACGACTTCCCGGACCTCGGGTTCCTTCTGCATGTAATTCCTCCGATTGATCTCGCCGGTTACGTGGAAATGGGAAGCCTGCTTGTGGATGACATTGATTCGGCGGCAGAGTCGGAGCGAAATCGTTTCGCTCCGACTCATTATACCGTTGGTGATCTACTCTTTAGTCGATCGGTTTCGCCAATGGGTTGACCTCGATGCCTTTTTCCATGTAATACCGATAGGCACCGGGGTGCATCGGAAGAGCTACGTTCTTGACGTTGTCTTCGGTGACGTTCTCCATTGCTTTATGCACATCTAGGAGCATTTCTTTGCTCTCGAAGACAGCCTTGACGTACTCGTAAACTAGGTCTTCAGGCATATCTTTGTCGGTGAAGAAGATCAACCAGTCGGCTAGTGTGAGAATGGCCTCGTCCTGTCCGTTATAGGTTCCAGCCGGCACCTCGCCAGGAACCTGGGACGGGAACTGCTCGACAAGCTTCTTCACAGTCGCTTCGTCGAAGCCAAGGATCGTTACATCCTGAGTAGAGGCGATCTCGGAGCAGGAGGGGTTCGGCACACCTGAACTGGCTGCTACTGCGTCCAGTAGACCGTCTCGTAGCTGGCCTGTAGTATCGGCGAAGCCGGTGGTAACGATCTTCGCTGGTTTGATGCCGAGGAACTCGGTGAACTGTCGGAGGTAGGCGTCGGATGTGCCGCCGGCCGGCCCACCGCTAACGATCTTGCCCTCTAGATCGGCAAAGGTATTAATGCCACTCTTTTTTAGCGCCCAGCCATGCATCAGTTGGGGCAAAATGGCGAAGAGGCTTCGTAGTTTGTCGTGCTTTTTCCCATTGGCCCAACCGGTCCCGTTCCATGCCTCGAAAGCGGAACCCTGGGCGATGTTGGCGAATTGGATCTGCCCGGATTGAATCAGTTGAGGGTTTTGAACCGACCCGCCAGTTGCTTCAGGTGCAGCCGGTACTCCTATCTTTTCGAAAACCTTAGCGAGACCGCCTGCCGCTATGTAGTTGGTGCCGCCCACAGAGGCTGACCCGATGGACACCGCCTGCGGCCACTTGCTTTTGTCCACCGTCAATGGAGGCAGTTCCGTCTTGCTGGCTGCGGGGGCTTCTGCCTTTGTGGGAGCCGAGGCTGCAGCGGTAGCCTCGGGGGCGGCCGCTTTAGTGGGCGCAGCCGCGGGTGCTGCGGTTGGTGCAGGTGCTGATGTTGGTGCTGGGGTTTCGGCGGGCGCGCAAGCTGCAAATACCAGAGCAAACATTAGGGGAAGCGCCAAGAACAACGATGTATGTTTGGTTAAAAACCTCACTAGCATCCTCCTCTCAGTGCCATTGAGTGATCACCTACAGGAGTAGGTGGTGCAGAATGGTTTTTGGTTGGTTTCCGCGCCTTTGCTTGGCCATCACCTCCCTGTCTATGATAATTGATCTGCAAGGCGCCTCGTGCTTATGGAACTCAATTGACCCCGAACGGAGCTTATATTTGCTAAATGGAACCAAATGCTTGTAGGTGCGCCTTGCACCCCATGACCGTCCCATCACGGATGCTGAGGCATGGATTTCCGTGCTTTAACGCCAGACGATCGAGGTCCGACCATCATTCTATTTCTCTCCGATGTTCAAAGTCAAATATAACCAACTTGCGCTGGAATCGGAGTCGATTGCGGTTGAATTGCAGGACGTGCCGGAAAGGTCGCTCCCTTCATAGCCGCAACCGTCCTCGGTATTGCCTGCGATGCCGGACGGTCAACCCGAGGGCGATCGTAATCACTAAGAACGTTGCTGCTAGCGCAGAGCCAATCCATTCCTTCCAAACCGGCTCCCTGACTTCTACTATGATCCCGTCCAGGGCAAACGCCCCATCGGTTATCAGCTCCAGCCGATGATAATCATCGGAGAGATTGCTGGCGACCGGGATCTGTTGCTGCTGGCTTTCGCTAGACGAGGATAGGTCTACGAATGCTTTTCCGGAGCCGTCTCTGGGCAGCAAATTGGCATTCTCCGGCGAGCCATCCACCTCGACATAAGCCTTGCCCAGGGATGGGGCTTTCGGAGCGATCAGCGTCAGGTCGGTTCCCCGGAATCGGAAGCTAACGGAAGCGCCAGCCTGCTCGGTGGCCTGCGTCTGTCCCAAGCTGGCTTTAGGATGGGCGACCCTGGCCCATTCGCCCTGGTAGCTTAGAGCCCAATGGTCCTCCTGAGCATACCCTCGGTATACAGTCGGAGGACTCGTTCCCCACTCTTTGACTGAGTGATAGACTAGGTGAGGGGTTAGATCCGGCTCGACCATCCGGAAGTAGTAAAAAGGCTGATCCTTTTCATGGTCATCGGCTCGTTTGAAGAACCAGAGATTCATTACCCCCATCCACGGCCATTCCTCTGCAGCGCGCTGAAGGCCGCGCACCGTGTAGCGGGCTTGCAGCTCATCGCTAACTCGGCCGAACTCCGGTTCGGCCGTCACCGATTCAGGCTGGGCGTTCCACCCCATCTCCGATGCCCATATAGGCTTAGAAGCGTCGCCGTTTCTGACCATTATCTCGCGGACTAGCAGGGGGCGAGAAAAGTTAACGTCTTGGAGCGTCAGGCGGCGATCGTCGGGACCCGAACGGAGTCCGTAGGCCATCACCGACATGATGTCGAAGTAGTCCTTAGCCCCGGCATCGTACATCTGTTGGAAATAGATCTGCTCGTTCATGGCTCTCCAGCTCTCCTCGATGGTGGGGGCTAGGGCCGCGCAGAGAATCACGACGTCTGGGTCTGCTTGTTTGGCCCTCTGGTAGCCTATCTTCAAGAGGCGGACGTATTCGGCGGCATCCACCGGTTTGTTGCCCCATTCGATAGCCAGGTTGGGCTCGTTCCAGAGCTGATAGTATTTGACCTTGCCCTTGTACCGGCTGACAACAGTGTGCACGAAATCCCCGTAGTCCTCGAAGTCCTCGGGCGGGGTGTGAGGCCACGGATTGCCAGGATGCGCCCATTTAGGAGGCAGGTCGAGGCGGACGATTAGTTGAATCCCGTACTCGTTTGCCAGCTTTACGATGTTGTCATATTTTTCCCATGTGCTCTTGCCCCATTTCTCATCCCAATAACGACCTTTGGAGGGGCGTTCGATGTCTTCCCATGGGAACTGCTGCCTGATCCACCCGATGCCGGCAGCCTTGATCATCTCCATAGTTCCCCGGAGTTTTGATTCCTCCACCTCTTGCTCTAGAAAGGTGTTGACTCCCAGGGGGTTAACGCCGGTGTAGCGGATGGGCACCATCTCCTCGGTATCGACGCTTCGCTGGTTAATGCTGGAGGTCAAGGCGATGATCTGATGGCGCCTTTCGTCTCCTAACTTGCCAATCAGGTATTCGCGAAAACTCGCCGGGTTTACTGCCAATAGGAGAATGGCTAACCCGGCTACAACCAATATTCCGACCAACCATGGTTTCCACCAGGAGCGTCTTCTCCGGGAACGGTAGTACATGGGCAATCCTTACCTTTTCAGACTCTGGGGCAGTCCAGAAGGGGGCAGAGCCCCTACTAGCGGGGCTTAGGACGCCCCCAGGGTTGACGACGACCTTTTGATGCCCTCTTAATATCTCATAAAATCGGCGCAATATCTATCTCGTAATCGGTCATCTCAGCGGCTGGATTGGCGTTCTGGATGAAGTTGACTACGCTGGAGAGCACCTCGTTGGCATGGTGAGTGTCGTTAGTGACCACAGCGACACCCAGGACGGCTCGTTGCCAAAGATCCTGCTCTTCTACCTCGGCTGCAGAGACGTTAAATTGGTTGTGCACTCGAGCTAAGATCGACTTGATTACGTGGCGCTTCTCTTTGAGTGAGTGAGACTCCGGCAGAAACAGCACTACCCGGCAGGCACCTACGATCATATTGCGATACTCCCTCGTTAACCCGTCACTTTTTCCTGATAGCGTCGTAAACCCCCAGCAACCGTGGGGCAATCTGTTTCCAATCGTACTTTTGCTCTACGACTTGGCGTCCAGCCAAACCCATCTGCTGGTTCAATTCCTGGTCGTCCATCAGTCTCAGTATAGATGCAGCGAAGTCTTCGGGTATATCCGCCAGGAGCACCCCTTGCCCTGAAATGGAGTCTATACCCTCGGCTCCCATGCTGGTGGATACCACCGGTAGCTCCGCCGCCAGCGCCTCGAGGATCTTCAGTCGCGCCCCTCCTGCCATACGAATTGGCACTACACATAAGGTGCTGTGGAAGAGATATGGACGGATGTCTTCCACAGCACCCACTACCTCGACAGCGGGATGATGGTGGGCCAGATCCATCACCGCGGTGGTGGGGGAGCGTCCGACGATCCGAAACCTGACATGCGGTTTGCGAGCGGCGACTCGTGGCAATATCTCCAAAGCAAACCAACGCACGGCGTCGACGTTAGGCCGGTAATCCATAGTGCCGGTGAAAAGTATAGTCGCTGGATCGCGAGCGGTACTGGGATTCCGCCGGTAGTATCCAACGTCGATGCAGTTGGGTACTACGGTGACGGGACCTGCCGCACCTAACTCACTCAATGCTTTGGCGTCCAATTGAGATACGGCCAGGACGACATTGGAACTCCGGCATACCAGCCTCTCGTACCGTTTCAGCTTTAGCCATTGGACCCCCGAATACAGAGCTTTAGGCCAGGAGAGTACGTGTCGTGCGTCCACAGCGGCAGTCCGGAGTTGAAGTAGGTACTCCACGTTGTGATCGTCGAAGACTATGGGGGTTCCAGGTGCAGCGGCGATGACGGTGGGTATGTATCTGGCCATCTCCAGCCCCTCCACCTGTACGACATCGTAGCGATGCCTGTTCAGCAGGGACTTGAGGGCGGCATCGAATTCTCTGGAAGCCAATCTTCTTGCAAGATCCGGTTCAAGGGAAGTGAACAGCGTTTTGAGCCGTGACGTTGTGCCGCGACTGGGAATGGGTACCGTCTCTACTTTGTGGCAGAGACCCAGGGCTTCGTCACTTCGATATTTCCAGGTCTCAAAATGCGGCTCGATGCCCAAACCCTCATCCGGCCGGGCAAAGGACAGCAGATCTACCTCATGGGCAGTTGCTGCCGCTTTAAGCAGGTAGTAGTTTCTGATCTGGGTGCCCTGTCTCGGTGTGAAGGGCAGTTGAGGTGTGATAAACAGGATCTTCACTGGCTTGCGCTCACCGCTCGTTGATACACCGCTAGGGTTTCCCTGGCGGTCCTATCCCAGGAGAAAGATGCAGCCCGTCTCAGAGCCATCTCTCCCAACTTTCGCCTTAGCTCGTGGTCTGCCAGCAGCCTTATTAGGGCTTCAGCGAGCCCTTCAACATCCTCGGGGCTCACCTGTAACCCGGAATCTCCTACTATCTCCGGAAGAGACGAGACGTTAGAAACAACTACCGGTGTGCCGCACGCCATCGCCTCGAGGGCCGGCAGCCCAAACCCCTCATATAGAGATGGCATAACCAGACAGGTAGCGCAGCCGTAATAGTCGGCCAACTGGTGTGATGGAACTGTGCCCACCAAATGAACCTGCTCCTCGGTGAAGCGGAGTCTCTCCAAGGTCATAAACACCCTTTCATATAGCCACCCCTTGCCACCAACTACCACCAGAGGCACCCGGTGCTCCTGCCATACCCTGAGGAATGCCTCCAGCAGGGTGGGCAGGTTCTTGCGCGGCTCGAGGGTCCCGACGAACAGGACGAATCTATCCGGTAATCCCAACCGCTTCCTTCGCTCTTGTTTTTCGGTATCGGTTAATGGCCGGCATTCCGGCGCGGCCGCCGAGTACACGACGGTGACTTTTTGGGGATCCACATCCAGCAGATCGAGAATATCCTGACTGGTAGAGTGTGAGACGGCGATGATCTGATCGGCTCGCTTGACCGCCTTGTTTATCTGCCCATAGTAGCTCGCGCTCTCGGTGGTCAACAGGTGTGGAAAGCGTAGAAAGGCTAGGTCGTGGATAGTGATAACGGATCGGGATCGGTACCTGAAGGGCGGGATGAAGTCGGGGCTGTGCAGCAGATCAGTAGGAATCCGGAGCAATTCCATCGGCAGGGTGATCTGCTCGAAGCGGTTGTGAGGAGGGGTTATCATCTTGACTCTCCTCACTTCGTCGGGCCATGGGAAATCATTCCCCATCTTCTGGCTTTCCAGCACAAGGATATCGTGGCCTGTACGAAGTCCGGCTAGAGCGTTAATTAACCTGACGGTGTACTGGCTGATACCGCCTACGGCGTAAGATACTAGTCTTGCGTCAATCGCGATGCGCATGTCGCTCCTTACTTTACCAGCTTAGCACAGGGGTTTCATCGTACAGCCAGTTGCAGGGCTGCTATGGTTACAGGCGCCCTCAAGCGATAGTATAACGCTTTAATTCCTCGGCTAGCTCTGTGGCCTGGAAAGCCTGCTGAGCCTGGGCTAACATCGCCTGGCGGTCGTAGAAGGGCCATAGGTGGGTGAGGAGCAGCTTTTGGACGCCAGCTTTCTTGGCGATTTCCGCTGCCAGCCGAGGGGTCAGGTGGATGGGATGCTCGGGCTTGTAATCAGCTTCATCCAAAGTAGCCTCGAACAGGGCTAGCTGGCATCCTTTGGCGAGTGCCTCCAGTTCGGAGGACGGCCCTGTGTCCGATGAGTAGATGAGGGATGAGCTGCCGCTATCAACTCTGATGGCGTAGGTGGGGATGGGGTGCTGGTTGCGGACGAAAGAGAGGTTGAGGCTATCGATATTCAATCCCCTATCAGGATCGTACTCTGCGATGTCGAAAGTCCCCTGGAAAAGCTTGTTTGGTTCCACTCTAAGCACTTCGGCAATTTTCGCAAAACGGTCGGTTTCGCCGGGTGGTAAATACAGGGGCAGGCGAGGGTAGCTTTTGCCCTTTGCGTATAGGCGAGAGTAGAAGAGGGGAAAGATATCCAGGAGATGGTCGGCATGGATGTGGCTGAAGATAAGCGCCGTCAGGTTGTCCATCTCACCGGCTTCTTGCAACCTGCTGACGACGCCGTTGCCACAATCAATTAACAGCCCCGTTTGCCTATCCCGGATCATGTAACCTGAGCAGGCTTGTCGCGGGCCGGGATAGGCTGCGCCTGTGCCCAGAACAACCAGTTCCATGGATTCCTCCGTACTAATACGCGCCCTTGCCCTTCAAAACGACCCAGATGGTTTTCCAAAGGATTTTGATATCGAGAATAGGGGAGTAGTTCTGGATGTAGTACAGATCTAGCTCGGTATTGAGATAGAGTGGACGGTCGCTTCTGCCGTTGACCTGCCACCAACCGGTCATTCCGGGCATCACCGAGAGCCGTTTTCGCTGCCAGCTCTCATATCGCTCCACGATCCATGGTTGCTCCGGGCGAGGCCCTACCAGACTCATCTCACCCTTTAACACGTTGAAGAGTTGAGGCAGTTCGTCCAAGCTCATCCGCCGGAGGACACGGCCTACCCGTGTAACCCTGGGATCGTCCTTTACTTTGTATACACCATTGGCGTAGATTCCCTGCTCTTCCAGCTTAGGGATCAGTTTGTCGGCCCCCTGGATCATCGTTCGGAATTTGTATATGGAGAATAGCCTTCCGTTTTCTCCAACTCTTTCCTGTTTGAACAGGGCTGGCCCGTCGGACTCCATTTTGATAGCCAGTGCTATCAGCAACATGACTGGACTGAGTAACACCAGCAGCAAAGAGGCGACGACCAGGTCGAAGGCCCGTTTAAAGACCCTGTCGAAGCCGGTGATAACCGGGTCCCGTAGGCCGATGAGCGGAACGCCCCAGAAGTCTTCGACGTGGGCGCGCACGGAGACCATCTCGAAGAGATCGGGAACGATCCGCACCCGTACGGGATGAACCTGCAGGCTCAGAACGATCTCCGCGATTTTGTCATGTTCCCGACCGGGGAGAGCGACGATGACGTCGTCCACATTGTACTCGGAGATTATCCTGGACAGATCGCTGGTGGTTGATAGCACTGGCCGTCCATCGATCTGCGTACCCTGCAAGGCTGGGTCATCGTCAACGAAGCCTACCACTACGAGACCGGACCAGGGTTGGCACCGGATGATGTAGGCTAGCTCTCTTCCTGATTTGGTTGCTCCTACCAGTATCACTCTGCGGGTACTATACCCTCCGGCCACTAGCGACCGGACTATGTAGCGCGTTATCAGCCGGTAGTTGATGAGAAGCACCAGGTCGATGCCCAGGAAATACACAAAGGACATTCGAGAACGGTACTCCAGGTTGAACAGGTAGAAGAATGATGAGAGGGCGATCATACCTGCCAGGACCGCCAGCAACACAGCGCGCCCCTCATCGACGAAAGAGTTAAGGCGTTTGGGGTCGTAAGCGCCGAATAAGCGAAGGAAGAATGCCCACAGCAACGCCACAGCGATGATGATGGGCAGATGGAAAAAGCTCATGCCCGCGCTCTCCCGGCCGAAAGGGAAGATCTCTCGAACATATTCGGCCAGCAAGATTGCGAGCTCTGTGAACAGGATATCGGCGCAAAAGAGGAAGAGGATGAAGCGGCTACTGAATCCCTTCAAATGGGCACCCTCCTCTAAGGTGATAATGTTACAAGATCTAGATATAGCTGTCCAGTACGTTTGACCATGGCTTCCTGAGAGTAGCGGCGTAGCACCAGTTGCTTGCCGGCTAGCCCCATAGATCGGGCTTCTTGCGGTGCGGCCAGAAGCCGCGCGACCGCTCTAGCGGCAGCTTGCGGGTCACCGACAGGTGTGAGCAGCCCGGTGGTACCATCCTGAACGATATCGCGCGTCCCGACTGCTGCTGTCGCCACGACCGGTTTCCCCAAGGCCATTGCGTCCAGGATCGTATAGGGTAACCCTTCCCAGTGAGACGTAAGAACAAACACGTCCGAGGCTGCCATGATATCCAGCACGTCGGTTCGGAAACCAAGAAATTGCAACCGGTTAGATACTCCCAATTCCCGAGCAAGCTTCTCCACATCGCCTCTCAACTCCCCGTCTCCGCACCAGACCAATTGAACGTCGGGAACCATCTGCAAAAGTAGCGCTGCCATACGAACGAAGTCGAAGGGTCCCTTTTGGGGTGTGAAACGGGCTACTGTGCAGACCAACTGCCGTGCACCCGGAGCTACAGACGATCTCAAGCTTTCTAGGGTTGTAGCATCTGGAGGTTCCGGTAGCTTGATGCCGTTTTCAATCAACGCAACCTTTTCCGGTTTGATGATGTTGTTATTCACGGCCTCTGAAAGCTCTGTAGGGGAAAGGGCGATTAGCCGATCTGTGGCGTATCCCGCGAGCTTCTCCAGTTGCAGGTAGAAGTTGCGTTTAGGGCCGGCGCCTTGGTTGAGGAAGTAGAAACCATGAGGCGTGTGTACCACGGCCGGCACTCGCGCTAACTTAGCTGCAAGCCGCCCTAGAAATCCCGCTTTTGAGCTGTGGGTGTGGACCAGATCGTATCGGCCGCGAACCATCAGGTTGAATAGCTGCAGGAAACAGCTCGAATCGGAGAGAGGCGCGATCTCTCGGCGCATGCCTATGAAATGTTGCTTGATGTTGGCCTCCTGTACTTCCGTGGAAAAGGAGGTATCGTCGAAAGCTTCAGAGCGAATCCGAGGCGCAGCGATCTCTACGTCAAATATCGACCGATCCAGCCCCCGCACTAAAGCAAGGAGATGGCGTTTGGTGCCACCTATGGTAGCCTCCATCACCTCCAAGACCCGAATGGGTCTGGATCTGATGTTTTTACCCATAATATAAACCTTGTTTAATGTATCTTTTTGATTCCCGCTACAACGTGGCTCGTAGCCATTCATACTCCTGGCGGAGACCATCTTCGATCGAGACGGATGGCTTGAAGCCAAGCGCTTCTCTGGCTCTAGTTGTGTCAGCGAAGGTGTGGCGTACGTCCCCTTTTTGGGTTTCGATGTAGCGCCTTTTAACTTGGATCCCCGAGACCGACTCCAGGATGTCCAGGATGTTGTTGACTGAAACGCAGCTTCCCCCGCCGATGTTGAATTGCCGGCCTGATACCTCGGACTCCATACAGGCTAGATTTGCCGCTACCGCATCGCTGATAAAGGTAAAATCGCGGGTCTGGTTGCCGTCTCCGTAGATGGTGATCTCATCTTCGGTTAGCATGGCTCGGATGAATCGGTGGAACCCCATATCGGGCCTCTGGCGCGGGCCATAGACGGTGAAATATCGCAGTGAAACGGCCGGAACGCCGTAGTTGACCCAGTAGAGCTGGCAAAGATGCTCCCCAGCCAGCTTGGTCACACCATAAGGGGAGACCGGTCTAGGGGGTGTATCTTCGGACACAGGCAGCGTATCCACATCGCCGTAGATGGACGAGGATGAGGCGTAGATGAAGCGCTTCAGTGATTGCTCCTTTGCCGCTTCC
>JBMNNU010000066.1:0-13613 GCA_050942695.1 Chloroflexota bacterium | reverse complement strand
GAGATACCGCGTCCCCGCGTCTATTGGGGAAGCGGCAACCTCAGCGTTATCGTCGTACCATGTTGAGGCACGGATCTTACATCCAACGTAGCGCCGATCTGTTGGGCTCGAGCCCTCATCCCAGCGAGGCCGAAGCGGTTTGGATCCAGTCGGTGAATCTGTCCAGACTCAAACCCCTTGCCGTTATCGGTCACCGACACTTCGAAAAAACCACCGGTTTCTCTAGCCCACACCTCTACCCTGGTGGCTTGGGCGTGCTTGACCACATTCTGAAGCGACTCCTGTACGATCCGAAATACCGCAACATCTTTCGGCGAGGGCAGGCTGAACGACGATTCCCACTTTACCGATATCTCGAGCCCGAACCTCTCCGCTAATCGCTGGCAATGGCTTTCTACCGCAGGGCCGACTCCCTGCTGCGCCAGCGCTGGGGGCCGGAGGTCGTACATAAATCGGCGGACCTCGCCCACCGCCAGTCTGAGGTCCTTCTGGATGTTGGCCAGTTCATCCCTGACTCTAACAGGGTCCCGCGTCGCCAGCTTCGATATGTACTCGAGTTGAAGCGCGACGTTGGCCAGTATCTGAGCAGGCCCGTCGTGGATCTCGCGCGCCAGTCGGTAGCGCTCCTCCTCCTGGGCTTGAATAGCCACCGTTTCCAGGGATACCTCTGATTGATCCTGTATAGCGGAGGGCTGAGCGATCTTACCCTCAAGGGCATCTACGGCGGCATCCAGCGAAGCCAGCGCGGCGGAAAGCTGAGCTACGCCATGATCTAAGTCACTAGCGGTGCGATGGAGATCCTGGGAGCGCCTGAGAGACTCCAGCCTGAGCGCCAACGGCTGCTTGGTAGTCTCGGATAAGCCGGCCTCCAACGATTCCAGCTCAGACAAGGTCGCTTTGTACTTACCGCGAGATTCGGCCAAAAGATGTTGTACCTCGGTTCGGCAGTTGCCGACCAGAAGCCGGGCATCTCCAAGCAGCTTATCGGTGGTGTGAGAAAAATCACGGTTAGGCATAGCGCAACTTTACAGGCCGGGCGGGAGAGCGTCAAGCAACTTTTTCCCGATTCTGCAGTGGGATCCCAACGCGTTTCAACCAGATTCGCGATTCTAGCCTGTATCGTACCTTCGCATGTACGTTTAGTTGATGTATAATGGCCGCAACATATCCTCTAGGCGGCAAGATGCCGCGACATTCCGGCAAAGATGCTGCTCGATTTGAAAGCGAGTTAGACCGCCAGAATGCCAAAAAAGGGAAGCTACGGATGATATCGATCGAAGACTTCGCCAAAATGGATCTGCGGGTTGGTACAGTTGTCACGGCAGAGCCTATTCAGGGTGCCAGTAAGCTGTTGAAACTGGAAATTGACATTGGGGACAAGAAGCTTATCACCACATCAGGCATCGCCCAGTATTACAAGCCCGAGGAAATGCTGGGAAGAAAGGTCGTGGTAGTCGCCAATCTTCAGCCCGCGATAATCCGAGGCATAGAGTCCCAGACGATGATCCTGGCCGCTTCTGCAGAAGGGCGATTGGCGCTGGTGACCGTCTCGGAAGACGTTCCCAACGGCACCAGGATCAAGTAACAAATAGTCCTGTGTGCTGAGTGCTGAGTCCCGTAAGGGTTCCGGTTCCTTGTGAGCATCAAGTCCTAGAATCCAAAACCAAAGCGGGATACAGAACTCAGGATATAGGATTCAGGACCGAAATCAGGTCCATGCTTCCAGGTTTCCCAATCAGTCTTTTATTAAGGAATAAAGAGTGCCTAGAGTCTCTGTGGTCATCAGGGCCAAGAACGAGGCACGGTACATCGGCGACACTATTGCTGCCATTCAAGGCCAGAAGTACCGCGACTTCGAGATTATCGTAGTGGATTCCGGTTCCACCGATTCCACACCCGAGATAGCGCTCCAGTATGGAGCTAAGCTGATTTCTATCGATCCCAAACAGTTCACCTACGGTCGCGCGCTCAACCTGGGGGTCCAACACAGCCAGGGCGATCTGATTATCAGCCTGAGCGCACATGCTACACCCGAGAGCAGTAACTGGATGGGAAGCCTCGTCTCAGGCTTCCTCTATCCCCGGGCAGCGGGTGTCTACGGAAGGCACATCCCCAGGAGCAATGCCTCGACCTTCGAACTGCTCGGCATGTATCTGTCGGGGGTAACCAGCAAGGAGCGGCGCATCCAGGTAGACAGGGCCAGATTCTCCAACGCCAACGGGGCCTTCCGAAGGGACCTCTGGGAGATGCTGCCCTTCGATGATGAGTTGCCCGGAGCCGAGGACATCGATTGGGCCCGGCAGATACAGCGGATGGGCTATGTGATCGTCTACGAGCCTGACGCCGCAGTGTTCCATTCCCATGGAGAGCCGCTGCTGAAGCTGATCAGAAGACAGCTCCACGACCAACCGGTTATCCTGCGAGCATATATCGCCGGTCTTCTAACCGGGCAACCTGTTAAACGGGGTGACGGGGTTCGAAGCCGCGGATCGATCGCAAAGCTAAGGTAGTTGACTTACCGTAGGAAGCTGATCGAAGTCGCTTTTCCACTAGAAGGGGTTGGCCTGGCCTCGGCTCGAGAAAAGGAGCCCTTTACCAAAAACCATCCCCGGTCGCTCCATATATGGTGGGCTCGTCGTCCGCTGGCCGCTTGCCGCGCAATACTGTTTGCATCTCTGATCGACGATCCTGATCAAAACGGTGTGCCCGACACTTTTCTTCAGCAGATAGACCGACTACCGTCTATCTCTGGGGTTGATACCTCGTGGAACAGCTTAACCCCAGGTGAACAAAGACGCCATAAACTCCTCTTGTTTATTGAAAGATTAGCTTCGTGGGAGAACAGAGCCGACCCGGCGATGCTCTCTACAGCCAGGGATCTGATCTACGCATCCACTGTAGGTAACCCTCCGCCGATTATGGACCCTTTCTGCGGAGGCGGCTCCATACCGCTGGAGGCGCAGCGTTTGGGGTTGGAGTCTTACGCTGTCGACCTAAACCCGGTGGCGGTGTTGATCTCCAGGGCGTTGATAGAATTTCCATCGAAATATGCTGAAGTTGGGCCTGTAAACCCCGCTGATGCCGCCCCAATACCCGGTAAGTTACGCAAGAAAGGGACGGGATTAGCAGCAGACATCCGCTATTATGGTGAATGGCTCTACCAGGAGGCGAAAAAGCGCCTCCTCCACCTCTACCCCTATGTGCAGTTGCCGGCAGATCAGGGAGGGTTAGAGGCGACGCCAACGGCTTGGATCTGGGCTCGGACCGTCCGTTGCCCCAATCCGGAATGTGGCGGTTGGATGCCCCTAGCCCGCTCTTTCTGGCTCTCGAGTCGGAAAGGGGAAAAAGCGTGGATCGAGCCGCAGGTGGGCCCCGCTGCCAGGGTAGTGCAGTTCGACATCAGAACCGGAGAAGGGGCGCCACGCGAGGGCACGATCAACCGCCGAGGAGCTACCTGCATCTTCTGCGACACTAAGGTACCCTTTAGCTATCTTAGAGCAGAGGGGCAGGGTGGCCGGATGGGCAGGCAGTTGATGGCAATAGCAATCAAAAGCCACCGGAGTCGTTCCTACCTCCCCCCTCAGTATGATAGTACACCGGAATTGACGGAAGAAGAGCTGCGGCTGGTTAAAAAAGCACGGAAGAGCTTTCTCGGCGGCCCTACCCCAGCACATCTGACCGGTGGTTGCTGCCATGGCTACGGGCTAACAAGCTGGGGGTCCCTCTTCACACCCCGCCAGATCATCGTCCTCACTACCTTTGGCAAGCTGGTGCAGGAGGTGAGAGGGAAGATCGAGAAGGATGGGGTACGCGTCGGCCTGAAACCTGATGTTGCTGTCGTCTACGCCGATGTCGTTTCGACATACCTGGCCTTATCGATCTCGAGATGGATGGACCTGTCCAACACCCTGGCTAGTTGGAACAGCTCGAACGAGAATGTGCGCGGGCTGTTTGCCAGGCACGCCATCCCTATGACTTGGGATTATGTCGAGCTATCGCCCTTCGGTTCTCTTGCCCCACCCACATCCTTTTTCGAAAGCAGCTCGGCGATCGTGGCAGAGCAGGGCTTGGCCAACGTTAGCGGCAAGGTTACGCAGCAGGATGCTACCTGCTTGCCGGATAGCCTTATGAACACACTGGTATGCACCGACCCGCCTTACTATGATAACGTTGCCTATGGGGATCTATCCGATTACTTCTACGTCTGGTTGCGCCACTGTCTAGGAGATCGCTATCCTGACCTTTTCGAGACAGCGACCACCCCTAAGGCCAAAGAGTTGGTAGCGGTTCCATACCGATTCAAAGGGAAAAGGGCGGAGGCTAAAGCGTTTTTCGAGCGAGGCTTGACGCAGGCGTTCTCGCGAATGCGGGAGATACAGCATGCCGATTACCCCCTTATCATCTTCTACGCCTACAAACAGCCTAAGACTCGCGATCGTGAATCCAAAAGAGAGGCAAAAACACCAACTACATCATCGCCCGGCTGGGAGGCGATGCTCGAAGGGTTGATCGGGGCTGGGCTCATGATCACCGCCAGTTGGCCGCTGCGCAGCGAACGAAGAGCGCGAAGCGTTGCCCTGGGAACAGCCGCTCTCAGCACATCGATGGTGCTTGTATGCCGCCCTCGCCCCGCATCCTCGCCATCGATGACGGAACAGCAGTTCGTGGCTGCGCTCAGGATGGAGCTGCCTGGGGCTATCAGTAAGCTTCGCGATCAGAACGTCGAGCCGCAGGAGCTAGCCCAAGCGGCAATCGGCCCCGGTATGGCCATTTTCTCCCGGTGCTCCAAGGTGATCCGGCCCGACGGCAAACCGTTATCTACTCGCGACGCCCTGACTTGGATCAGCAGAGTGCTGGAGGTGGGAGGTTTTCTATGAGCAATAACGGTCCTACAGAGCCAGAATTCATCCCTCAAGAAGAGGCCTTGCAGCAGGTTTTGATCACCGTCGAGCGGTTGGCAATGCTGTACTACCACTTCGCTAATACCCTGGAAAAGGAGTTGGGTAGGGAGAAGGGAAGAGAACTGGTGGCCAAGGCTATAGCCGCTTATGGGCAGGAGGTCGGCGAGCGGCACCGCGAGAAGGTTATCGCAGCCGGGTATGAGCCCAACTGCGATAACTTCAAGAAAGTCCCCGACCTCCCTAGCCTGGCGTGGAGCCTGAACGGGATGCCTGTGATGCTGATAGATGGGAAGGAGAAGCCTGTCTGCCCTCTTGCCAAATACTGGATAGAGAAAGGGGCCGCTGAACTAGGTAGGCTCTACTGCTACGTGGACCAGGCTAAGTACACCGCCTTCGACCCCGAGAGCGAGTGCAGGCATCTGAAAAACGTACTGGACGGCGATGATTGCTGCCAGGTAGTAGCGAAGAAACGTTCCGAGTGGTAAGAAAAGAGTAAGGAGTGGGAGGCTTTGGATGCGCCTCCCACTCCTTACTCTCGATCCGCTACCTGCCCTTAGGGCAGGCTTTCATACATTCCGAGCAGGGTCCAGCGCCGCCTCTGAAGGCGCTGCAGGCAAATTTGTTGATGCTGTAGATTTCCCCGTTCGAGGGCACCGCTAGAGCTTTAGAGGGGCATGCCTCCACGCAGAGGTTGCAGCCTGAGCAGAGGCTTTCCTCGATACGAGGAGTGGGTGGCAACGCCGCCTCGGTGATCACACAGCCCAGCCTTACCCTCGGGCCAAACTGAGGGGTTACCAATAGGCTGTGCCGGCCGATGGTCCCCAAACCGGCTGCCTCAGCCGCATGTTTGTAGGAGAGAATCGCCCGCAAAAAGCGCTGGTCGTTCTGTATACCCGCAGGTGGCATGGGAAGAGCCTTTAGCCCTTGGCGCCGACACGCCTTGGCGACGTCGTAGGCGGCTTTCGTTAGCCGGCCGTTCAGGTAATCCATGTGGGGCACCAGCATATCCCTCGGGGAGGCCTCCCCCATCAGCTTATCAGGCCTCGAGTGATCCAACACCTCGGGGTAAATCTCGTTTGCCAAGGCCACGATGGAGCAGGCTCCGGGAAGCAAGGCTAGGACCTGGTCGCGCAGCCGTTTGTCCGGCAGGTCGGATACAGAGGCGATGCCAAAGGCATCTACCTCCAACTGTGAAAACGCCTCCTCGATCGCTCCTATTTTTCGCGAATCGCTCATACTCATCTCCCAATACACCGTCATTTAGTCCTATTCAAGGGAGCAGCGCATACCAGCACTACACCGGCGCCCGCTCCCGATCGATAATCTCTCTGAGTGCCCTCCAATCCCCTGAAAAACTGGCAGCTTCGACAGTTGCCTACCGGCACCCATTTCTTGCCATCGATCTCCAATACGAGGGGTGCTGTGCAGCCCGGCGATGAAAGAAGCGGACACGCGACTCCGGGTTCGACTCTTGGAGGCGGGTTTTCCACGAACCCGCTCAGCAGGCTTGGGAACTCCCTCCACACTGCATCCAGTTCGTTTTGGTTTTCCTCGAACCGACAGTCCACCGCATCGACGAGGTAGAAGGGCGCACCCCGATCGTCGACAGCCTGGTGAGTATCTAGGCTAGCAGCACATGGACAATTCAGGCAGGTGAACTGTGGGTTCACGTCGTCCCTTCGAGCCGGACATGCTATCTGGGGTATTCCGTGGGGATCGGGATCATCCGAAATCGGGTCTATTCCCTTTGCTTTGATTATCACACCCGTACCTTCTATTTGTCAGCCTTTTGGTGAGAACTCTACTTGCAGGTTATCTCCCACCATACGCACCAAATTGCTCCCCAGCCACCGGTCGTCCATATCGGGGAAATCTTCCCTGAACTGAGCACCTCGGCTCTCCTTCCTCGCTAGGGCTGAGAGCACCACTGCTTCTGCCGTGATGCACATCAGCCGGGTTTCCTCCCGGCGCGCCGCTTCCTCAAGAGTACCAGCCAGGCATCGATCCAGGGCAGCGGCGCACTCTCGTACGGTCTTAAGGGTAGCTTGCAGAGATGCCTCCGACCTGACGATGGAAGCCCCATTCCACATCGCCTGTCGCAGCGCGCTTCGCACCTCGTTCAGCGACTCCCCGCCGCCGCCCGAGGCATCCAATGATAGGGGAGGTCCTGGAGGCGCGGATTCCCTCGGCTGGCTTCTCGCATATTCTGCCGCCGATTGCCCCGCTATCGCCCCGAAGACTACCGCCTCGGTCAGGGCGTTGCCGCTCAGTCGGTTGGCTCCGTGAACACCCCCAACTGCCTCTCCAGCAGCAAACAGCCCCGGCACGCCGGTATCGCAGCGCTCATCCACTATAGCGCCACCCATGAAGAAGTGTGTGGTGTTTCCCACCTTAATCCAGTCGCGGGAGAGGTCTACCCCATGTTTTCTTAGCTCTCTGCAGAAGTTCGAGTATTTGGTGCGCAGAGATTCTTCCGGCACCTGGGTCCAGTCCATGTAGACCTTCCCATCGACGCCGTTCCCCTTCTGAACTTCGTAGAATATCGCTCGGCTCATCATGTCTCGGGTGGCCATGTCACCATTTATTGGATCGTAGAGATGCATGAAGCGATCACCGTGGCGGTTGCGCAGAACCCCACCCTCGGCCGCAGCTCCAGTGTTCACCGCGTTCCTGAAAGGGCTGGTCATCTGACATGGGTAAAACTGGACGAACTCCATATCCCTCAGCGTCGCACCGGCCAGGAGCATCAGGGCGTATGAGTCGCCGGAGATATCGCGAGTGTTGTTGGTGTTGGCGTAAAGGCGCCCGGCCCCTCCGGCAGCAACGACTACCGCCCGAGCCTCAATACACAACAACCGGTCACGCTTGAGGTCGATGGACAGTGCTCCCCACGGCTGCTCCCGGCCGCCGAACAGTCGGACGACGGGCGTATCGTCCAGAAAGCGTACCCCCTGTCGTTCCGCCGTCTTGCGTAGCGGAAGAGCTACACAGAGGCCGCCGACGGTAGTAGGATAGGCGGCGGTATCCGCGGGAATCCCGCGGGGACGTGTGTGGCCGGGCGGTGTCCGGCGTACCAACTCCCCCTGGAAGCGTACGAAGCGCACGCCCCACTCCTCAAGTTTAAGCAGTTGGGAACCGTTCCTCGACGCGAAGATTCGGAGGAGTTTTTCATCGTTTATCCCCTGCCCGCCAGCTAGGGTGTCCTGGAAGTGCTGCTCGGGGGAATCCTCCGAACCGGGGTATGGCACTACGGCGGCAAATTGGCAGCCTGCGACGATAGTGTTGCCGCTGCGGCCTGCCTTGCCCTTACTGACCACCACCACGTCGGCCCCACGGGAGCTAGCCTCTATAGCGGCCACTAGGCCGGCGGCCGCCCCGCCTATCACCAAAACGTCACATTGTATGCTTTGCTCCGGTTTTTCCACGGATACACCTCACCCAACTTTACTCTCGTAAGCCTGGGATTTGCGCCCCCGACATTCTAACAAACGGGTTTCAAAACTGTCCTGCCTCCACTACCTTCAACGAGGTGGTTTCCGGAGGATCACGATGTGCTGGTGGGCGATGTTGGGGACATAGGCGTAGGGGTAGCCGTAAGGCCGAAGCCGCGTCCCCGTCTGGTACCACACCTTCTCCCCCTTTGGAACGAAGCCTACCGATCTTGCTCGCTGAGCCAGGTCGGCGTGGGTGAAGATGTACTCCCCCTTCTGGTATGCATTGCGCACGATCACCGCCATGTATTTACCGGGCTTCAGCACGCGGAGGCACTGGGCGAACAGTTGCTCCATCCCATCCAGGTAGGCTTCGTAGCTGCCCAGGTTGGCCAGGTCCCGCGGGTCGTCGGAACGCATGTCGTAATCTGTCCGACGATTAGCAAAGGAACGATCGTACCGCCCATCACACATTGTGCGTTCAAAGTGGAGGTTATAGGGGGGGTCGGTAGCGACGAAATCGAAGCTAGACTCCTCCATACCGGCCAACTCTTCCAGACAGTCCCCCTGAATCATCTGGTAGCCCACCAGAGTACCCTCGGACCGCTCTACCACCTGCCGGTATACCTCTATCCACCGGCCGTTGATCTCGATTCCCACGCAATCTCTAGGTGGGTCGCAGAGAGCAGCGCCGATCAGGGTGCCACCGACCCCGGCAAAAGGATCCAGTACGCGCCCGCCGGCCTTGGTGAAGAACTCGATCAACTGCTTCATTAACTGAGGCGGCTTGTTGGCCCCGTGCGCTTTACGGAGGTCGTGCCCGTACTCTGAGGGGAACGTTGTAGTGATCACCGACTTAGTGAAGTAGAGCCACTCCTCGCCGGACAGGTCGTTGAGAGCGTTTTTGGGGTGGACGTTTTCGTTCTTCATAATAGCCACGGTATCTGGAGCACGTCGGCCATGATCACGCAAAAGTCGTAGCTGCCGTGGGTGACGGCGCTGGTGGTGGTGTTGCTCTTCCAGCGGATGATGCCCATCACCAGGCCGAGAAGGAAGACTACCAACAGGGCATCCCAATTGTACTGCATGGCGTGGAGCCCCGTAAAAAACAGGTTGGAGAGCAGGATACCGAGGCGAGGCTGGAGCACCCCTCGGACTGCCAACTCCTCCCCCAATCCAGCGGTCACGCCGGTCACCAGAGCGCCCACCGGACTCATGGTGTAGGCCGTCAGCTTGCCGAAAGCCTCCTCGTCGGTGGGGGTCCACCCCATGCTCGCCCAGACCCATTCGATACCTATATCCAGCAGTTGCATGGCGAGCGCCATCCCTACCCCCAGGCCCAGCCCTACCGCCAACTGGCGACGGGACGGAAGCACCAATCCCAACCGGGCCAGGGATTCCCCTAGGGAGCGCTGGATACCGAATCCCACTGCGAAGATGGTAGCCGGGATCATCCAGACTAGGGCGTAGAGATCATCGCGAAGCATCCCCCAGTTACCGCGGCCGACGAAAGCTTCGCTCTCCGTCGTTAGCTCCGCTACTATAGAAAGCAAAGGCGGCACCGAGAGCACCAGTAGAGGTACGAAGCCCATCATCGTCATCGTCACGACGGTAACCAGCGCTACAGCGTGGACGAAGGAGTTGGGGTCTATGGGGACAACCCTGCTGAGAGCACGACGGACCGGACCCAAAAAGCCGAGCAGCCCGACCAGTGGGGACACCGCCAGTCCGAAGAAGATAGCAAGATACCTGGCATCCACGTCCAGAGCCACCTGAGAGCTGCCACCAACGAGATCGGCCTCCCTCAACAGGGCTTCGAAGCTAAGAACAAGGCTCGACAAGCCGATTACCAGCACCAGCACGAACAGCCAGAGTAGCGTTAACAGCTTCGCCCAACCCCTGGTAGCCCCGAGGTAGGCCAACATAGCCAGCACCATCAGCGGCAGCGACTCCACTCCGGCCAGCATCACCTGGCCTACCTCGCCCCCCACGGCGATTCCCGCCACGGCCAGCGCCGCTACAAAGGCAAAGACCACGGCGATAAGCCAGCCTCGGGTTTTGGTGGGCGAGGGGCGCTCTATCGCCTCGCTCGCTACCATAGAATTATCATTGATTGACTTATCATTCATAAATCGCAGTGAACTGCCCGTTTAGCTCTCTATTCCAGCTCCAGGTAATTCCTGATAGCCTGCTGCACCGCGTCGCGCAACTGTTGGTCTTCCAAATGGCCCAAGGGGTGACGCAATCGCCCCTTGGATATCGTGCGAATCTGGTGGGCTATGAAAATCGAGTCCTACCTACTCGACGAAGAGCGCAGAAACCGATCCCAAGCGGTCGAAGGTAGCCTTGTAGAACTGGCCGGGCTGCACCTCGGGGGCCACGACCAGGGCACCTGGCAGCACCACGTCGCCTGCCTTCAGCCCTGAGCCGTACAATGCCAGCTTGTTGGCCAACCACGCCACCACGTCTACCGGGTTTCCCATTGCGGAGGCGCCCGCGCCTGTTGATACCAGCACGCCGTTCCGCTCGAACACCACCCCCAGCAGCCGCAGGTCGAGTCCATTAATGGGCGTAATTGTCCCGCCCAGCACTACCCTCGCGGCAAAAGCGTTGTCCGCCGCGATGTCGGGCAGCTTGAACTTCCAATCTTTGATGCGCGCCGCCGGGATCTCGAAAGCGGGCATGACCCCTGCCGTTGCGGCCAGCACCTGCGCAGCCGTTACCCCCGGCCCCTTCAGGTCGCGCTTCATCACGAAGGCGATCTCCGGCTCGATCTTCGTTTGAGTAAGCTCAGAGCAACTGATCGGCTCGCCCTCACGCACGAACATGTCGCTCATAATATGGCCGAAGACCGGCTCGTTGACGCCGAACACCTTCTGGACGTCGGGATTGGTTAGTGCAACCTTCTTTCCCGTCACAACCCGCTCGCCGGTCTTCTCACGAAGCCGGACGAGGGCCAACTGAATGGCATAAGCATCATCCATTGCCATCTCAGGATAGGTCTGGGTGATAGCAGCTATTTGGGTTCTGGACTGCTCGGAATCGAGCAACATCTGGGCAATCTCTTCAATCTGTATCTGGGTCAGCACCGGTTCCTCCTCTCCACAACATCCCAACAGATTCAGTCACCGGAATGGGGGCGAAATCTATAGCAGTATATCATGAGAAAAAGAGCCGAAGTCGCCCAGATGCGGCAGTCACAGGGTTATCCTTCCAGCCCCGCTTTGAACTCTGCGAGATTGCGATTGACGCCGGCCGTGAGAAGCCAGATGTCATAGCAGATCGGGTTCAGGTTGAACCCCTGTTTCCAGCGGCGAAGACCCTCCTCCGAGCCGGTTACATGGATCCCGGCGTTCTGGCCGTGGGCTTTAGCCACGTCGATAACACGCTGCACCGCCTCGACGTGGCGAGGGTAGGGAGCATCCATCTTCGGCGGTAGGCCCATGGAGATGGCGAGGTCGGTAGGGCCGATGTAGTAGCCGTCTACCCCCGGAAGCTTGGCTATCTCTTCCATACACTCGACTCCCTCCACCGTCTCCATCATCAGGATGCACAGCACCTCATCGTTGGCGTGGTCGAAGTAATCGGGGCCGCCGTAGAGCCGCGCCCGGTTGCCGCCGTTGCTCCGGTATCCCACCGGGGGGTACTTGCAGGCGCCTATAGCCTTCTTAGCGTCTGCCACGCTGTTGATCATCGGCACGATCACCCCCATGGCCCCGGCATCCAGCACCCATTGGATGTAGATGGGGTCGTTCCAGGGCACGCGGACGATGGGGGTCGTGTCCGCCTGGCCGACGATCTGCAGCCACACGGCAGCGCGGTCCGGCCCTATAGCCATACCATGTTGCATATCAAGGATCAGGGCATCGAAGCCAGCGCGGACCATTACTTCAGTAGTGTAAGGGTCTGGGGTTGCACACCAACCCGTCACCACCGGCTTACCCTCGCTCCATAACCTCTTTACCTTATTGGGACGCAATGATCGGCTCCTCCTCAATCAGAAATTAGGCGTAAAAATGGCAGTAGGCAGCGATCGCTACCAACTGCATCCTACTCCTGTCCGCCAGGCGAGTCAAAATTGTAACTCAACCAACTGCCTCTGAGAACGACAACAACTCATCACCCTGATGCCTTGAACCCGACGCTTTACTCAAAGAATGCCTAATTTAGCAATCGATTCCTTGCTAAACTCTTGATATTTAGAAGGTTTGAGCCTATAATATCACCATATCTAACAATAGCGTTATCAGGGTTGCGCCGAGCTCCAGATTCAAGCCGGCCAACCGGAGGAGAGCAATGATACCTATCGAACGTTTCACGGAGCAGGCTCAAGAGGTGCTGGCTATCACCCAACGGCTGCTGGCTCAACTCCGCCACCAGGCGGCCGAGCCGGAGCATCTGCTCCTTGCCATGATAGAACAACCTAACGGTCTGGCCGTCCAGGTGCTTCATCAGCTCGGCGCAGATACTCAGAGCTTGAGGGCTCAGCTCCGGAGTTGGGTGGAGCGCCAGCCCAAGACCCTGGGATCCGGCACCCAGCAGCTCTACTTCACCGAACGCAGTCGAACCGTGGTGGAGGGTGCCATCGCTGCAGCCGACGCCCGCAAGGACCAGTTCGTGGGGGTCGAGCATCTGCTTGCAGCGCTCGTAGCGCAGCGACAGGGCTTCGCGACCGACGTCTTGCGAAGCCACGGCGTGACCGCCGAGAGCCTGGGCAGGGCGTTTGACTCCATGAGAGGCAGCGAGGGAGTCAACTCCCCTAACGCCGAGTCCAAGTACCAGGCGCTGGAGAAGTACAGCCGCGACCTGACCCAGTTGGCCAGGGATGGCCAGTTGGACCCGGTCATCGGCCGCGACACTGAGATCCTGCGGGTGATGGAGATACTAGTCCGGCGGACCAAGAACAATCCGGTGCTGATCGGCGAGCCGGGCGTGGGCAAGACCGCCATCGTGGAAGGTCTGGCCCAGCGGATCGCGAACGAGGATGTGCCGGAGCCGCTGCAGGGCAAGAAGATCGTCGCTCTGGATATGGGCGCGCTGCTGGCGGGGGCTAAGTACCGGGGTGAGTTCGAGGAGCGGCTGAAGGGTGTGATGGACGAGATCATCCGCCACAAGGGGGAGATAATCGTCTTCATCGACGAGATGCACACCATGGTCGGCGCGGGGGCTGCCGAGGGCGCTCTGGACGCTTCCAACCTAATGAAGCCCGCTTTGGCTCGAGGTGAGCTGCACGCCATAGGCGCAACTACGCTGGACGAGTACCGGGAGCATGTAGAGCACG
>JBMNNU010000065.1:0-13812 GCA_050942695.1 Chloroflexota bacterium | reverse complement strand
CTGCAAGCCCTACTCGATTGGGTAGGTAGCGGTCGACCTATCAACATCTATCTCCGTATCTAACAAAGTACCGTTAATTAGAGACTGAACGCGTGTAAGAATTCGGCTACTGGAAAACTAAAATGCTCATGCTCAATGTAGCTGAGGCATGATTAAGTTTGTCCCAAACGAAATCTTCCACTCGTACTCAATCACACCAAGGTTTAGCTAGATTGTCGCAGTATTCACCGCAAATCACTCGAGCTTGCTGAAATCACTAGCTTACGTAAAACGATCTTTGGTACAACTGACGGATCAGCAATAACCTTCAGTTCGTTCCTTATGTGAAAGCGACGATCGCGCTCGCGGGTGGCCTGTTCTGATCGTTGACCTGAACTAGTGAACAATGGAGTCGTTCGCAATCAGTCAAGTTACTTTGGTACTGAGTGAATTGTCGTACAAGATCGATGATGATGCAAGAGGGGTGCAAAGCAAAATGGCGCTGGTAGTGGGGTTACAGGCAATAGTGCTTTTGTTTTGGTTCTTAGTCGAGTAGTGAGGCAAAGCATCACTTTATCCAGTTGGATTCCACGGGGTATGTAAGATAATTAGATTGCACAAGTAAGTGACATTGTTTCGAAGCCTTTATAAACGAGCCTTTGGAACTAATCCGACCCCATGGTCAGTATCCTATGAGGAGAAGCCCTTCAAATGGGAGCACCAGTCTGCGGCCACTATAGATAGCATCTAGAATGGAACGGCAATTCTGGTATGGTTTACTGTCAAGTATCTTTCCACTACTGTTGTACCGGTAGACCAACGGTACGGCTATCACTGCGTATTTCGCGTCCACCATTAGTGACATCTGCACGATGTCTCTATAGATTGCGTTGCCTAGGACCGAGCGTCCTGCCTCTACCTCCAGTGCAATTTTTTCCCCTGGATGATAGGCATCAATCTCATACTGACGTTCGGGCTTTCCGTTCTCCCCAAAGAAGACTGGCCTGAATAGTTTGTTTGCCTTGGTTTTTCCTGCCTCGACGTCAAATCCAGTTTCGACCAAGCTGTTTCTAAGAATCTGGAGGACATCGTCGCTTGTGTTGTCAGTCTGGTAAGTGTCGATACGGTCTCTCACAACTGAAAAAACGTTGGTAACCATGTCTACCCAACCTGGTATTGCTTGCCATCTGGGAAAATAGATGTATCGTGGATATGTCATAGCAGCTTCCGTCACTGTTTTTTCGAGCCGTTATCAACCTAAGATTGAAGGTAGTATAAAATAGAGTATCTATCCTGTATAGGATTAGATGATACGCTCGTTGATGGCTATATCGAAAAAACTGCTGATTCCGGTTTAGTTGTCTCTCTACTCATCGACCGACTCATTATAACGAGGGCTAACATACTTGGACGATCAAAAAGGCCAGCTAGTTACAACTCCTTGATTACTGGCTTTTTTTTAATTTGGTCTCAAGCGATGGAGAATCAAGGTCGGTCGAGCGCCGGTTTCCTAAACCGCATGTCAATGATCCGACGAGCATCGGAAATCCACTTCGGACTTGTGAGATATGCGAGTCGGGTATCTTTGGGACATAGTCGCCCAAACAGGCTCCGACGCGGGTTCCAGAGGTCTCCAGCAAAGGCTGCAAGTATAAGACGCGGCAGCCAGGAAAGGTGGCTGAGACCATTGTTATTTGCGCGGCGTGTTAAGTGTGAGCACATGCGCGTTGTTGATGTGGTAATAAAGTATGCCGTCTGAGATGCTGCTCTCGGTGTTTAGGGTTACAGCTGAGGGGTACAATAACCCTAATTAGCCAGCGGAGGTGATTAGGGTTGGGGCGGTTGGTTAGCGGCACATGGTCTGGAGACCCGAGTCTCGGTAATCCACGTAGGCTGTCGCGTCCCCGCAATTATAAGGCGTACCCCCCGATCGACTAGTAGGCAGGCCTATCTTGTTACATCCCGACGTTGCCGATGAGCTTCAGGGTGCGGAGCGGGCAATAGTAGACCTCAACCTGCGCACCCCTCAAGTCGTCAGTCTTGAAAGTATCGCTATTCTCTTCGTTAGGGCTGAAGCAGTGGCTGCACGCCGCGTGCCTGCCCGACCTAAGCGCGGGGACTAGGTTAAAAGGATGGGGAGAGCTACGGCAGCGTTGTCGTGCGCAATCCGTTCCAGAGATAGCTAGGAGTCTATCTGGAAGCGCGAGCAGCTCATGAGGACGTTGCGGACAGGCCACTCGCGCTCCCAGCACTCAGAACTCAGAACTCAGAACTCAGAACTCAGAACTCAGAACTCAGAACTCTTAAATATGGTACTGCTCCCGAGCGAACCTCTCCAGCCCCTCACGGAATTCCGGGTGGGCGATCTCGATCAGCGCCTTTACGCGCTGGCGAATGGTCTTCCCCTTCAGATCCACCACCCCGTACTCGGTAGCCACGAACTGGGTCTGCGACCGCGTGACCACCACTCCCGCGCCCGGGTTCAGGGCGGGCACGATCCGCGAGTACTTGCCACCACCGGCGGTAGATGGCAAAGCGATGACCGCTTTCCCGCCGGGCGAGCGGGAAGCCCCGATGACGAAATCAGCCTGGCCTCCGGCACCGCTGTAGAACTGATAGCCCAGTGAGTCGGGACAGATCTGGCCGGTCAGGTCAATCTGCAAAGCTGAGTTGATCGCCACCATATTGGCATTCTGGCTGATGATGAAGGGGTCGTTGACGTAGTCAGTGGTCCGCATCTCGATCATGGGGTTGTTATCCACGAAATCGTATAGCTCCGGCGTACCCATGATGAACGAGGTGATCACCCGCCCCCGGTGTATCGTTTTGCGGGCGTTGGTCACCACACCCGCGTTGACTAGCTCCATCACGCCGTCGGAGAAGACCTCGGTGTGCACCCCCAGGTCCCGACGGTCGGTCAACTGCGTCAGCACCAGGTCCGGTATGTCGCCAATCCCCATCTGCAGCGTCGCTCCATCTTCGATGAGCCCCGCCACATGCTTTGCGATCTGGGCGGGAACCCCATCGGCGCGGGTTGGGATGTGGTAGATAGGGGGCTCCGAAACCTCCACGACGTGGGTCAACTGGCTCACGTGGATCAGGCTGTCCCCCAGGGTACGTGGGAACCTGTCGTTAACCTGCGCGATCACAACCTTGGCCGACTCGGCAGCCGGCTTGGCCACGTCCACCGACAGGCCGAAGCTGCAGTAGCCGTGCTTGTCCGGTGGTGAGAGCTGCACCAACGCCACGTCGATGGGCAGGTAACCATCCCGGAAGAGGGAGGGTATCTGGGAGAGCCACACCGGGGTGAAATCGGCCAGCCCGGCGTTCACTGCCTGCCGGGTGTTGCCGTAAAGAAACAGCCCGTTGTGGCGAAAACGGCCCTTGTACTCGGGTTTACAGTACTCAGCCTTGCCGCCCGAGTGGATATGGACGACCTCCACCTCCTCCAGTTCTGAGGCGCGTCTTACCAGGGCATCTTCCAGGATAAGGGGCGTGGAGCTTGCTCCATGCAGAAAAACCCTCTGATGGGATTTCACCGCTCTCACGGCCTCGTCGGCCGTGACGACCTTGCTCTTGTACTCCTCCAACCAAGACGCCATTGCCTCCTCCTGTAATTCAGGAAAAATAGAAAATGGTATAGCGCCTGTCCTCACAACTGCAATATAGCACTTCCTCGCGGCTTAAAACTACAGTCTAACGGGGGTTTGAGAGAAAAATCACAAACTGTTATATAAATGTAATGCGATAGTCCTTGAAACGCCGGCTGATGCGTCGTACGATGAATTCACGGCGGGCGGAGGCGGCGTTGCCTCACTCGGCAGGAAGGAGCACCGTTGCTCCACATCCCGCCAAAACGCTACTCCTTTCCGCTGTGCGGTTGACGATTGACCTCTCAGGTGAGGACAGCCGTATTCATAATCCGTTCATCGTACAGGGGAGAGATATGGCACAGTCTAAAGACAAATCCGAATGGACCAAAAAGACCCTCAACCCCTCCATCCAACGTTTCCCTCAGAGGCAGGAGAGGTTCATCACATCCTCAGAGATCGAAGTTAAGCCTCTGTATACCCCTGAAGATCTGGAGGGCTTCGACTATAACGAGAAGATAGGTTACCCCGGTGAGTATCCGTTCGTAAGAGGACCCCAAGCCTCTATGTACCGCGGCCGACTCTGGACCATGCGCCAGTACGCCGGGTACGCGGACGCTGAGGAGTCCAACCGCCGCTATCGCTACCTGTTAGAGCAGGGGCAGACGGGGCTGAGCGTGGCTTTCGACCTGCCCACCCAGATCGGCTACGACTCCGACGACCCGCTCTCTGAGGGTGAGGTTGGCCGGGTGGGTGTTGCGATCGACTCGATCGAGGACATGGAGGCCCTCTTCCAGGGCATACCGCTGGACAAGGTCAGCACCTCCATGACCATCAACGCCACGGCTCCCGTTTTGCTGGCCATGTATGTGGTGGCAGCCAAACGCCAAGGGGTTCCGCTCAATACGATATCCGGTACTATCCAGAACGACGTGCTGAAGGAGTACATCGCGCGGGGCACCTACATCTTCCCGCCCAAGCCAGCGATGAAGCTGGTTACGGATACATTCGCCTACTGCGTTGAGAACCTCCCGAAGTGGAACTTCATCAACGTCAGCGGCTACCACATCCGAGAGGCGGGCGCCGACGCCGTCCAAGAGCTGGCCTACACCATGTCCAATGCCGTCGCGTATATAAAGGCGGCCCTGGATGCGGGGATCGATATCGACCACCTGGGCAAGCAGTTCGCCTTCTTCTTCGTCTCCCACAACAACCTATTCGAAGAGGTGGCTAAGTTCCGGGCTGCCCGCCGTATGTGGGCGACGATCATGCGCGACCACTTCGGGGCCAAAAACCCCCGGTCCTGGGTGCTCCGCTTCCATACTCAGACGGCTGGCAGTACACTCACAGCTCAGCAACCGGAGAACAACGTAGTTCGGGTGGCCATCCAGGCGCTGGCCGCGGTGCTGGGCGGGACTCAGTCGCTGCACACCTGCGCAAGGGATGAGGCGCTGGCGCTTCCCACCGAGGAGTCGGCCCAGATCGCCCTGCGCACCCAGCAGTTGATCGCCTACGAGAGCGGCGCGGCTGATACGGTGGACCCGCTGGCTGGCTCATATTACGTCGAGTGGCTCACCAACGAACTGGAGAGCAGGGCTTGGAGGGAGTTCAAGAAGATCGACGAGATGGGCGGATCGATGGCAGCCATCGAGAAGGGCTACATGCAGAAGCAGATAACCGAGGCCGCCTACAGGTACCAGAGGAGAGTGGAAGAGAATGAGCAGGTGGTGGTGGGGGTTAACCGCTTCACCGTTGAGGAGAAGCGCTCCATCCAGATCCTCCGAGTCGACGACGAGATACGAGACAAACAGATTGCCAAGCTGGAGGCGCTGCGGCAGCGTCGCGACTCTGCAGCCGTTGCATCCACACTCGGCAACCTAAAGAAAGCGGCAATCGAGGGCGCCAACGTGATGCCGATCCTGGTTGAATGCGTTGAGGCTTCCGCGACCCTGGGTGAGATCTGCAACGTGCTGCGTGAAGTGTACGGCGAGCAGAAGCAGAGCTTTGTGTAGTCGATAGATTCCCTCTCCCCACAGGGAGAGGGTTAGGGTGAGGGTCTTCACCCATACCCTCGTCCACTGCGGTGGACGAGGGAGACAAGATGAGGTGCGACGATGAATAGGTCGAAAATAATAAGAGTCCTTATCGCCAAGCCCGGCCTGGATGGCCACGACCGTGGGGCTAAAGTGGTAGCACGTGCCTTGAGAGATGCCGGGATGGAGGTCGTATACACCGGCATTCGGCAGACACCGCAGATGATCGCTGAGGTAGCCCTGCAAGAGGACGTGGATGTCATCGGCCTCAGCAGCCTATCCGGCGCGCACATGTCGCTTTTCTCTCGGGTGATGGAGGAGTTGAAGAAGCGAGGGCTCGACGATCTGGTTGTAATTGCCGGCGGCATTATTCCCGATGAAGATCAGGAAGCGTTGAAGAAGATAGGCATTCGCGCCGTCTTCGGACCCGGCAGCTCAACCCAGGAGATGGCAGAGTTCATCCGCCAGAACATGCGGAACTAGTCAGGGAGCAACAGATGATCACAGAGACGCTGGACGAGGCTATCCTTACAGGGCAGACTCGGGCAGTCGCAAAAGCAATCAGCATGGTGGAGCAAGGGCACGATGAGTCAGCGCAACTGCTCTCTAGATTGCGCCCTTATGCTCAACGCGGCCATCTTATCGGTTTGACCGGTTCGCCGGGGGCCGGCAAAAGCACGTTGGTTGGCGAGCTCGCAAAGGAGTTTCGGGCTCGGGGAAAAACCGTGGGTGTGATCGCCATAGACCCCAGCAGCCCCTACACTGGGGGAGCCTTTCTTGGGGACAGGGTGCGAATGCCCGAGCTGGCTTCCGATCCTGGGGTGTACGTGAGGAGTATGGCGTCGCGAGGCAGCTCAGGCGGGCTGGCTTCAGCAGTGGAGGACGCGGCTCTCATCCTGAAGGCGGCCGGCAAGGATATCGTGCTGGTGGAAACCGTTGGGGTAGGCCAGGGTGAGCTGGATGTGGCCAACATCGCCCAAACCGTGGTGGTTGTGTTGACACCAGGAATGGGAGACGAGATCCAATCGTTGAAAGCCGGAATCCTGGAGGTGGCGGATATCTACGTTGTCAACAAAGCCGATCTGCCTGGGGCCGACGTAGTTGCCCGCTCGCTCCAGGCGTTGGCTCACCAGAACGCCAGCAATTGGATCAGGCCCATCCTGCAAACCAGCTCGATCTCGCACGAGGGTGTGCCTGAGCTAGCCGATGCGATAGAAAATCACAAGCGGTTTCTGAGCAGCAGGCGAACAGCCAGCCAGCCGGAAATCCACCGGGCGGTCCAGACGATCATATCCCATGCCGGGCGCCAGATGATGCGCGAACTGGAGTTATCGGTAGACCCTAGGCGGTTGGAACAGTTGGCCGCGGATTTGGTAGCGGGCAATATCGACCCGCGCCAGGCCGCCGAGGAGGCAGTCCGCCTCTACCTCGAAGCTCATCTCGCCACGACACCCCGTGTATGGTGAAGTATAGTATTAGGTATAAAAAGGAAACCGAGGGGTAACATTTATGTCAGAGGAGATGCTCAAGAAGATCCAGGAGCTTCGGAGCCTTCGCGAGGAGGCCTCCCTCGGAGGCGGCCTGCGGAGGATCGACCAACAGCACGCTAAAGGTAAACTGACAGCTCGTGAGAGGATCGATCTGCTGCTAGACGAGGGGAGCTTCCAGGAGATCGGAATGTTCGTCACCCACCGGTGCACGGACTTCGGGCTCGAGAAGCAGCGCTACCTCGGTGACGGCGTTGTCACCGGGTACGGGACCATCGACGGTCGCCTGGTCTACGTCTTCTCCCAGGACGCCACGGTCTTCGGAGGATCCCTGTCGGAGACCCACTCGGAGAAGATATGCAAGATAATGGACCTGGCCGTAAGGAACGGTGCGCCCGTGATCGGGATCAACGACTCGGGCGGCGCGCGGATTCAGGAAGGGGTAATGAGCCTAGCGGCTTACACCAACATCTTCCGCAGAAACGTTCTCGCCTCCGGGGTCGTACCCCAGATCTCCGCCATCATGGGCCCCTGCGCGGGGGGAGCCGTCTACTCCCCGGCGATAACGGACTTCATATTCATGGTACAGGGGACCTCGCACATGTTCGTCACCGGCCCCAACGTGGTGAAGGCGGTGACATTCGAGGACGTTACCCTGGAGCAGCTCGGCGGTGCGAACGTGCATAGCTCTATGAGCGGTGTAGCCCATTTTGCCGCTGAAAGCGAGCAAGCCTGCTTACAGCAGTTGCGGCAGTTGATGAGCTACCTGCCCTCCAGCAACAACGAGAAGCCTCCATACAAGCAGCCCACCGACTCGCCCACACGCACCGACGACCGGCTGAACCACGTGATACCCGACGATCCCAGGGTACCCTACGACATGCACGAGGTGATCTGGTCGGTCCTGGACGACGGCGAGTTCCTGGAGGTCCATAAGAACTTCGCGCCCAACATCATCGTCGGCTACGGGCGACTCAACGGCTACCCCGTGGGGGTCGTTGCCCAGCAGCCCTCAGCGCTGGCCGGCGTGCTGGATATCGACGCATCGGTGAAGGGGGCGCGCTTCGTCCGCTTCTGCGATGCATTCAACATCCCGCTGTTGACCTTCGTCGACGTCCCCGGCTACATGCCCGGAACTCGGCAGGAGCACGGCGGAATCATCCGAAACGGCGCCAAGCTGATCTACGCCTACATCGAGGCCACCGTCCCCAAGGTGTGCGTGATTACCCGCAAGGCGTACGGCGGGGCGTACTGCGTGATGAGCAGCAAGGAGGCTCGAGGCGACATCAACCTGGCGTGGCCCAGCGCAGAGATCGCCGTCATGGGGCCTGAGGGCGCGGCCAACGTAGTCTTCAAGGACGCCATCGAGAAATCCCAGGATCCCAACGCCACCAGGGAATCGATGATCAGGGAGTACCGCGACAAGTTCGCCAACCCCTACGTGGCGGCCTCTCGGGGTTACCTGGACGACGTAATAGAGCCGAGCGAGACCAGGCCTCAGGTGATCAAGGCTTTCGAGAGTCTGAAGAACAAGCGTGACACCAACCCGCCGAGAAAGCACGGCAACATCCCGCTGTAGAGGTATGTCTCCCACCGCAATGGTAGGTAGTATCAACAACAACGTAGGGGCGGGACACCGTGCCCGCCCGGTACCTCGTACGGCAGCACCGATTCACGTGGTACCGGGCCGGCAGAGCCGCCGGCCCCTACGATATTAGGAGATCGACGATGATCAAGATAAAAAAAATCGAGCATGTGGGAGTAGCGGTGAAGGAGTGCGATGCCGCTGCCTCGCTCTTTAGCCTGTTGGGCCTTAAGGTCCACAGCACAGAGGATGTCCCCGACAGGGCGCTCAAGGTCGCTATGCTGCCGGTTGGGGAGAGTGAGATAGAGCTGTTGGAGCCGACCTCGGCCGATAGCACGGTGGCCAAGTTCCTGGAGAAACGAGGAGAGGGTATTCACCACATCGCCCTCTGCGTCGAGGATATCGAAAGTGCGGTCAAGGAGCTACGGGAGGCAGGCGTCCGGATGATCGATGAGATCCCGCGGCCAGGAGCCGGCGGGAAGATGGTCGCGTTCGTCCATCCCAAGTCCGCCTGCGGTGTCCTCGTGGAGCTCGTAGGGGAATAACCAAGCGAATAGCTGAAGCGGAATGGACTTCGCCCATTCTTTGTCTTTCGATCATCCATGCCCAGCTTTTCGGGAGTGTTGCGGATGTCGTGGTGGCTCCCGCCTCGCGGCCCGGTATCGAATTACATCTAAGGACGGCCTCATCGTCCGTAACGATCCCAAAAAGAGCCTGCTTGGGTGTATCGATGGCTCTCGATGGAATGTGGATCGGCCTTTTCGGCGGGAAGTTACGACGAGGTTAGTGCATAGTACAAGTCTGTGCTCTACGATACAATAGCCCCGTTACCCGATAGCCCAAAAGGGCTATTTCCACATATCAACTGTTCCGTGTATCTTATAGAGTCAGGCGAAGCAGACTCCTGACTACGTGATGTCCATCAATAACTGCACGGAGGACCGATGAGCCGTCCATTTCCGCCACTGATGCCTGAGATGCAACGGCCTAACGGCCAGTCCGCTCCGCCAGTCCTAATAGAACAGGATCGCGTGGCTGCTTCCGATGTAATACGACCGAAGGAGCTATTCGGTCGGTATCCTGGCAATCCGATCCTAACCGCATCCGACTGGCCGTATCCCATCAACGTGACCTTCAACCCCGCTGCTACCCTTCTGGCTGATGGAACTACCCTGCTGCTTTGCAGGGTTGAGGACCGCCGCGGCTCCTCCCATCTATGCGCCGCCCGCTCCCGGAACGGCCTGGACGGGTGGGAGATAGATTTGGAACCCAGTTTAGCCCCTGAGCCCGAGAAACACCCCGAGGAAGCCTGGGGAATCGAAGATGCGCGGATAACTTACGTCCCCGAGGCCGAGTCCTACTTCGTCGCTTACACATCCTACTCATGCGTTGGCCCCGGCGTCTCCCTGGCGATAACCTCTGACTTCCACAACTTCGAGCGGCTGGGACAGATCCTCCCCCCAGAGAACAAGGATGCCGCTTTGTTCCCCCGCAAAATAGGGGGATATTGGGCTATGATCCACCGCCCCGTCATCGGTGGTTGTAATGCCCATATCTGGGTCTCCTACTCTCCGGATCTGATTTACTGGGGCCGCCACAAGATCGTGCTCCCAACTCGCCCAGGTCCATGGTGGGATAGCGCTCGGGTAGGGCTCTCCTGCCCCCCAATAGAGACCGACGAGGGCTGGCTGCTGATCTACCATGGGGTAAAGATGACTGTGGCGGGAGCTGTTTACCGGGTAGGCCTGGCTCTCCTGGATCTAGATGACCCACAACGGTGCATCGCACGTGGAAGCCAATGGGTGATGACCCCCGAAGCGAGCTACGAGACTGTAGGAGATATCCACAACGTGGTGTTTCCCTGCGGGTACACCCTGGACCCTGACGATAGGGATACTCTTCGTCTTTACTACGGTGGAGCCGATAGCTGCGTTGCTATGGCAGCCGGCAGCATGAAAGAGATACTGAATTTCTTGAGAGAAGACGGGTAGTCATATTAGCCGCTCAGCGAAAAGGCCCCGAGCCGTTGGCTCGGGGCCTTTTTTTGTTGCTGTCTCAAGACTATTCCAAAGTTGGTAGGCCTCGTCCGAGAGCCCCGGACTGAAGCCGCGGGGCTGAGAAAACAAAGCCCCTCCGGGGCTACCGTCTCAGCCCGTAGGGCTTCGTCTTCTCAGCGCGGTCGCTTCAGCGCCGCGCTCTCAGCCCCAGCGATCGACTTAACCAACTTCGGGACGGTCTCGCCGTCTCCGGAGAAAAACACAAGGGCACTGGGATTGCATACTGTTGACCACGGCCTTTGAGGGCTCAGCTTCGCAGGGGGTTGAGTTAGCAGCGATACAAGGAGGTAGTCTTGCCCGTCTTAGTTGAATTCTTAAATGTGTTGCTGGCCCTACTACCGGTGATAATCGCCATTCTGGTGGTTCTCTATGGATTCTACTGGGTAATAAAATCGGACCGGGAGGCCAACGAAAAGGCTGAAAAGGTAGTAATTTCGGTGCTTAGCCCTACCGAATACCAGCAGTTACACCAGTTAGGGTATGTCGATATCGCCAGCCCCTCCTACCCTGGGAGGTATTACAGGGTGCCTGCCGGCCAGGGAATGGTGTCGGTTATGGAAAGCGGGCGCTGTATCGAACGATTGTGCGCTCAACCAACTACACCAATTCCGGACCGAGAGATAGTGTTGATCCATAAACTGATGATCGAGGGTAACGAGCAAGAGTATCTCCAGACCGCTAACCACTTCCCCTGTTTATAGCAGCGTCGAGGCAGATCGGAAAGATAGGTTCGATCCGATTACATACCATCGATCTGCTTTTTTACGACCTCGTAACGCAGCCAGATGCAGTCCTCCTCCAGCTTTTCCATCTGGAGCAGCTTCAGGTTGATCACCCCGTCGGGAGAGGTTAGATCGGGAGCACGGAAGAGGGGGCGGATTGCAGAACCGCCCACCATAGTGGGCGCTATCATCAAGCTAACTTCGTCCACAAGGCCGGCTCGGAGCAGCGCGCCGTTCAGGGTGCCGCCGCTCTCGACGCGCACAACACGGATCCCGTATAGCTCGTTCAACTGCTCCAGAGCAGATCGGAGATCCACCTTTTCTTCGCCAACCACCAGGTACTCCACCTTCTTACTATCCAGGTAGGAAAGGTGGTCTTTTGGGGTAGATCTCGAGCAAAGCATTACGACATCTCTCCAGTAGGGCTGCTTTCTCAACCAACTGGGATTTCCAACCCGCCCACGACTGTCTACCACCACCAGTAAAGGCCGGGTATCCTGGGGATCACGATCCTGGGGCTCGTCGCCCTCATCCCCACCCTGTTGATCTCGAGCTACCAAGAGGGTATCCGCCCCGGCCAGGGTAGCGTCCTCTTTCCAGCAGGAAAGCATCTGGTAGAACTGGCCGAGATAAGGGGCGATCCAATCGTCGCGCCCGTCGAGGCTCACCGCGTTGTAAAGAACGACCTTCGGCAGCATGTTTGAAACCCTCCACTTAACCTCTAGGTGATTTGGAAAAACAACCTAGATTAATACTACAACCTTGGTGGGCTAGTGGAGAGTTTGAACAAAAAGGCCAGGCCTACTAATTTTGGGACAGTCTCCCCATGACACGCTGCTTACACTTTTACACGCTCGATCTGCGCACCCAGTTTTTGCAGCTTCTCCTCTATCCGCTCGTAGCCGCGGTCGATCTGCCCAATATTGTTGATAACACTCCTACCCTTTGCAGTAAGAGCTGCTAACAGCAGCGCCATGCCCGCACGGATATCAGGCGACTCTAGTCGCTCCCCATGCAGCTTACTCGGCCCGACCACCACCGCACGGTGGGGGTCGCACAGCACTATCCTAGCGCCCATATTGATTAGCTTATCCACGAAGAACATGCGCCCTTCGAACATTTTTTCGTGCATCAGAATCGTCCCCTCACATTGTGTAGCCACCGTGAGAGCGATGCTCATAAGATCTGATGGGAAGGCCGGCCAGGGGCCATCGTCTATCTTGGGCACGGCGTTGTGGATGTCACTCTCGATCTTTAACGATTGCTCAGCCGGAACCAGCACATCGCATCCGTGGGTCGACCGCAGATAGCTCATACTTCCGGTAGCTTGCACGGCAGTACTCTTCCCATCGGCTGTTGCACCGAGGATCTGGCACCGGATACCCATCCGCTCGAAAGCGATGAATACCATAGGCAGGTGCTCAGGTGCCGCATTGTTTATCCGCAACTCGCTGCGGGTCATTGCCGCCAGGCCGATATAGCTGCCCACCTCGATATGGTCGGGGCCGATTTCCACCTCCGCGCTCCCCAGCCTGTCCACTCCTTCGATTGTGAGTGTGTTGGATCCGATGCCGCTGATGCGAGCGCCCATCTTGTTCAGGCAACGGGCCAGATCCTGGACGTGAGGCTCGCTGGCAGCATTCCTCAAAACTGTCGTGCCTTCGGCCATCGCTGCTGCCATTAGGGCGTTCTCTGTGCCCGTCACGCTAGCCTCGTCCAGGAAGATCTCGGTCCCTCGCAACCCTCGAGCCTGCATTTTGAACCCATCGAGGATGGCGATCTCCGCGCCCAGAGCTTTCAGCGCGGCGAGGTGAGTATCTACCCGTCTCCGACCGATTACATCCCCGCCGGGCGGCGGGAGCATAAGCTCGCCCGCTCTGGCCAGCATAGGCCCCGCTAAAAGGATCGATGCTCGTATCCGCTCGCAAAGGTCGCGATTCAGCTTTGTGGTGCGCACATCCCGAGCTCTCAGCACCAGGTCGTACGGGGTTAGCTCGGTGATTTCCACTCCCAGGCTCGCCAACAAAGCCAGCATATCCTCGACGTCACGGATCCTGGGAACATTGCGCACGGTCAACGGTTGGTCGGTCAACAGGCTTGCTGCCAGGATCGGCAGCGCTGCATTCTTATTTCCGCTGGGTGTGATCGAGCCTTGCAGTCGAGCACCACCCTCAATGATGAACCTTTCCAAAACCATCTCCAAGATCAATAATGGGATCGGTGCTCGCAGACTACTACACTCGATGGATTCAGACAATAGGGGAATCGGTGCCAGGTGGCCATCAGAATTCCGGGTAAGGCAGGCAGGTAGCAAGGCTGATCGGGATCTATTGACCCTTGCACAGGTAAGCAAATATTT
>JBMNNU010000064.1:0-13880 GCA_050942695.1 Chloroflexota bacterium | reverse complement strand
CTGTTTGTATTCGGCTTCCGTTATCTCATAAATAGATAGGAATTCGGCAAGCCTCGCTTGGACATCGGCAGTCGGCACCGGTGACACGGGTACAGCAGTTGCTGCTGGAGTAGCTTCTCCTGCTGGAGCAGCTCCTGCGGTAGGATCTGCTCCAGCCGTGGGAGCGGCTTCTGCCACCGGAGAAGCTTCTGCAGTTGGAGCAGTCTCTGCCGTTGGAGCAGCTTCATCTGTCGATTGAGAGGCTGCGGACCCTGCTAGGCCTGCCGTCGGAGACGGCTCCGTTTCGATAACAGGAGGATCTCCGAAGCTCGTTTTTGTTTCTTCGTCGATCTCCTCAGCCGTGACAGTTAGCCCCCTACGAGCCGCTTCTTGCCTGATCAGCTCCTCTTGGATCATCTGGTTGAGAGTCTGTTCGGGGAGCATAATCTCAGTAAACTGAAGCTGTTGGATCTGCTGGCGGAACAGATCAACCAGAGTCTCGTTGCCGGAGAAACTTTGAAGTTGGCTCTGCATATATTGCTTTTGCTGCTCGATGGTCTTCCGGCGGAAGTCCAGTTGACGAGCATAGCGCTCCAATGTGATAGGTGTGCCTGCTACCGTCGCCACCGACTCGGAACTCCGTGCGATGTACTCTCGCCAGAAGCCGAACCCTAGAATGGACAGAATAATCACTCCAAGAGCGGCCATCCCGATTATGAGATAGCGTTGAGCGCGAACCTCTCGCTCGTGACGCGACAGCTCTTCCCTGGTTATCCGTCGTCCTGGGATACGAGTAGGGGTTGATCCGCCACTAATAGCCTCCCTGGGCGAACGGGTCTTTTCGGAATTCGTATCAGGCCTTTTTTTGGTCATACAGTCCTCTAGGATGGTATCAAATATCTTTGATAGCTCTGGGAGCACCCTCATCACGCGAAACAGGGCTATGCCCCTGAAGACTCCCCAGAAAAACAGCTACTCGTTGAAACAGCAAGAGGGCGTGAATTACCATCTCACGCCCTCATTACCCGGATATTCAATCAGCCGCGAACCGGTACTCCGCTCACGCGGATGTGCTCTGCCGTGAAGGGCAGAAGCGCTACGTGGCGCGCACGCTTTATCGCAGTAGTAAGATGGCGCTGGTGCTTGGCGCAGGTGCCGGTCTTCCGTCGCGGCTCTATCTTGCCTCGGTCCGAGATGTACCGCCGCAGGCGGTTAACATCTTTATAATCGATCTGGTCTATTTTATCGACACAGAAGGCGCAGACCTTGCGTCGAGGGGTGTAACGTGGTTTGCCGCCTTCACGTCTCGGCGATCTTGCTGGTTTTCCTGTGGTAGACAAGGTTATCTTCCTTTCAAATTAGGAAACGATGGGATTCATGTTTGATCCCATTGATTGACAGGATGTCCAGATTAGAACGGGATATTGTCCGCGTCGACGGCCCCCGGCTCATCGCCGGAATACTCCGACGACTCTCCCCGAGGCTTCGAGTCAAGCAGGACCAAATCATTGGCTACGATCTCGACATCGGTACGCTTTTGGCCGTCCTGGCCCTCCCACGTTCGAGTTCGAAGCCGTCCCTCGACATACACTCTGCGGCCTTTAACCAACCAGCCCTTGTCGAGCAAATCCCTGCAGGTCTCCGCAAGCCTACCCCACGTGGTGATCCTAAACCACTCAGTCTCTTCTCTCCGCTCGCCTTCTACCGTGTACACACGGTTGCAGGCTACGGAAAAGCTGGTGATCGGTTTGCCATTAGGGGTATATCTTGCCTCTGGGTCCCGGCCGAGGTTGCCGATTACGATCGCTTTGCATACACCCGCCATCCCTGAACCTCCACTAACTAATTCACACAATGAACCGTAACGCTGGTAGTCTCTATTCCAAGTTCACTAACATGTGACGTATGATCTGATCGTTCAGCTTGAGACTTCTTTCCAGTTCGTCGGTTGCCTTAGGATCCAGCTTCATCTGCGTGATGTTGTAGATTCCATCGCGGAAGTCCTGGATAGGGTACGCTAGTCGACGTCTTCCCCACAGGTCGCTTGAGGAAACTTCTCCGCCTCGAGCAGCTATCTGGCTGTTGAGGCGTTCCACCGCCGCCTGGATGTCTTGCTCCTCCAGATCAGGCTTGAAGATGGTCATCAGCTCGTAGTTACGCACTGTGCACCTCCTTTCCTCGGGATTACCCGCCCCCAACCATCCAGCGTGTGCAGCGCTGGCAGAGTGCGAGCAGAAAGGTAGCGGTGTATCCACCGCCAATCCGTCCAACGGATCACTCACTTGCTAGTATACAAGCCGATATGTACTGATACTAGCAGTTATCAACCCGACGAAGTATACCATAGAGATGTATAGTTCACCAAATTGACTTGGCTACTACCCAATGCTACTATCAAACCAACTACTGAGTTTGTTCTAGCCTCGATTGTCCCAGGCATGGAGTCTGCTGCTAGACTTTCCTCTATTAGGCACCCAGGAAGGTGATTATCCCTTGGCAAAAAAAAGACTAAAGGCTATCCCCCTAGGAGGGGTTGGAGAGATTGGAAAGAATCTCTGGGTAGTTGAGTATGGCGACGATCTGGTGGTTCTCGACTGCGGTTTGATGTTTCCCGAGGACGAGATGCTCGGGATCGACCTCGTGATTCCCGACATTAGCTACCTTCTGGAGAATCGCGAGAAAATCCGAGGTATCGTCATCACACATGGGCACGAAGATCATACAGGTGCGCTTCCATACGTTCTGCCACAATTGAACGTGCCCGTTTATGGAACTAAACTAGTTCAAGGCCTGATCTCCGTAAAGCTGAAAGAGCATCGGCTGCTAGGCTCTGTCGAGCAGATGGTGATAGCACCCGGAGATAGGGTACGTTTTGGAGAGTTGAGCGCAGAGTTTATCAGGGTAGCTCACAGCATACCCGACGCAGTTCTGGTCGCCGTCGACTCTCCAGCAGGCAAGCTGATTTATACTGGAGACTTCAAATTCGACCAAAGCCCGATGGATGGGAAGGTCACGAACTTCGCCAGGCTTGCCGAACTGGGTGCAGAAGGGGCTCTTGTGTTGGTTTCTGATTGCACCAGGGTAGAGCAAGCAGGTTTTACGCCCTCGGAACGCGTTGTTACCGAAACGTTCGATCGTGTTTTTCAAACGGCAAAGGGGCGAGTCCTGGTGACAACTTTCGCCTCCAACATCTCTAGGGTCCAGCAGGCTATCCAGGTCGCCCACCACCATGGTCGCAAGGCCGCAGTCGTTGGCCGAAGTATGGAGAACAACGTGGCCGTAGCCCGCGAACTCGACTATTTGAACATCCCCGATGGTGCTCTATTGCGGGTAGATGAGGTCAATAAATTGCCGCCGGATAAGATCCTCTACGTTACAACCGGATCTCAAGGCGAGCCGACTTCAGTGCTTAGCAGGATTGCAAACCAGGAGCACCGGCAGATACATTTGGAACCTGGGGATACGGTCATCCTATCTGCCACCCCGGTTCCTGGAAACGAGGAGGATGTCGCCCGAACAATCAATAACCTCTTCCGACAGGGGGTCGACGTCATATACGGGGAGACCTCCAACGTACATGTTTCAGGGCACGCAAGCCGGGAAGAATTGCGATTGATGATCAATCTAATACGTCCGCAATTCGTGGTACCGGCTCACGGTGAGTATCGCCACATGGTGCTGTATCGCAGATTGGCGGAGGAGTGTGGAGTTCCCTCCTCAAATATTTTGATGCCTGAAATTGGGAGCGTGATGGAGTTCGGGCCGGATTACGGCAAAGTGACGGGCAAGGTGACGGCAGGGGATGTACTGGTTGACGGCGTCACCGTTGGCGAGGTAGGGGAAGTGGTGCTTCGTGACCGCCGGTTGCTATCCAAGGATGGTGTAGTGATAGTGGTGGTCACAATGGATAAGCAGTCAGGGCAGGTAGTAGCTGGCCCAGATGTGGTATCTCGTGGATTCGTCTACGCTCGTAACTCCGAAGAGCTGCTGGAAGCTGCGAAAGAGCGGGCGTTGATCGCCCTCGAACAGGAAGTGACCGGCCTGGCTGAGTTGGGATTTGTCCAGTCGAAGATAAAAGAAGCGGTTGGCAAATTCCTCTACGAACAAACTCGCAGAAGGCCGATGATATTGCCAGTCGTTCAGTTGATGTAGAGGTACTCCTTGGGCGCTCGTTCCAAGAAATCGAAGCGAAAAAACACACCGTCCAGAAGCTTGCCTTCGTTGAGCCCGGCCGCTAAACGTAGGCTTATAGGCATTGTTCTACTGGCGCTTGGCGCAGGTTCCGTATTGAGCCTACTGTTCCCGGCGGGTTCGGTTGCGGCCACGCTGAGCGAATGGTTGCTTAAGGTTGCAGGTTGGGGGGCTATGGCGCTGCCTGTGGGCATGTTGTGGCTCGGAGCGCTGCTGCTCCGGATGGGTTTGGATTCGTCCTTCACCTTGAGACGGTCCCAGGTTGCCGGAGGTGTCGTCTCAGTTGCCACCTTTTTAGGCCTGCTGCACCTTCTTCCGCTCGGAACGAACGATCCATGGTCCCGCGCAGTATCCGGCTACGGTGGTGGATACCTTGGCTATATCGTTGCGAAGCCGCTGGTGCAGAACCTGGGCGGATTTGGCACCTTCCTGGTCCTATTGACCGGTTTTTTAGTAGGCTCCGGCTTTCTGTTTCGGATCCACCCTCGTAAGGTTGGCGACCTGATTCGCCGGCTCTGGCAGCTCTACCGAGAATGGAGAGAGGAGAGGTCGAGAGAGGTTCGCATCAATATCGGCCAGGAGGCAAGCGAGGTAGAGCAGAGGCAAGAAAGCAAGACCCCTTCGAAACAGCCTCAAGGGCCCCAGCAGCCAGCCAAAGAGGAGCAGACTGCCAGCGCCCCAAGGTCCTCAGGCAACTCTCTTCGCCAGTGGACGTTACCGCCGATAGACATATTTGAAAAGATGGCGGAAGCCGAGCTATCCCAAGTGGACATAAGGCAACGGATCAAGACGATCGAGGAGACGCTGCAAGCCTTTGGGGTTGATGCCAGAGTTGTGGAGGTTAATCAAGGGCCTGCGGTAACCCAATTTGGCGTCGAGCCGGCGGTCGGGGTCAGGGTCGCGCGTATCATGGCGCTGGGTAACGATCTGGCGCTTCGTCTAGCAGCCGCGCCGTTACGTATGGAGGCCCCGGTTCCCGGCAAACAGGTGGTGGGCATCGAGGTTCCTAACAGCAATATCGCAGTTGTTTCCATCAGGGAAGTGTTGGAGAGCCCCAACTGGGCAAAGAAAAGTGGAAGGCTGAAACTGACGCTTGGACGCGACGTATCCGGGACTGCAGTGGTGGCAGACTTAACCAAGATGCCACACATCCTTATTGCCGGGTCCACAGGCTCGGGGAAAAGCGTCTGTCTGAACAGCTTCATCGCCTCGATGCTCTATCAATGTACCCCAGACGATCTCCGGATGATCATGATCGACCCCAAAATGGTAGAGATGATGCCTTACAACGGTATTCCACATCTACTTACCCCTGTGGTAACCGACATGGAAAAGGTGGTCCCGTCGCTTAAATGGGTGGTGAGGGAGATGGAACGCCGCTATCGGCTCTTCGCTGCCAGGGGTTCCAGAAACATAGAGGGTTTCAACAAGGCTACGTCAGGAAGGGGAAGCGACCTCCCGCTTCCCTACATCGTGGTGATCATTGACGAGTTGGCCGACCTGATGATGGTAGCGCCGGACGATGTGGAAAAGATCATCTGCCGCCTCGCCCAATTGGCCAGAGCAACGGGAATACATCTGGTGGTAGCGACTCAGCGACCATCGGTTGATGTCGTCACCGGATTGATCAAAGCGAACTTTCCTACAAGGATCTCCTTTGCAGTGACCTCACAAATTGACTCTCGAGTCATCCTGGATCAGGTTGGGGCTGAGAAACTGTTGGGAAGAGGCGATATGCTCTACATGCCGACCGACTCAGCTAAGCCAAAGCGCCTTCAGGGAACCTACGTCTCTGATGCAGAAATTCAGGAGTTAGTGGAATTTTGGAAGAACAGTAAACTGCCGGAGCATCAAGGAGAGGTGGAAGATCCTGTGGCTTTCGAGCCGGTGGAGGAGGAGGAAGAGAGCGACGACCTGTACGAGAACGCTGTAGAGATCGTCTCTCAACATAGCCAGGTGTCGGTTTCTCTGCTCCAAAGGAAGCTGCGGATCGGCTACAACCGCGCCTCCAGATTGATGGACATGCTAGAGGAGCGCGGCATAGTCGCGCAATCAGAGAACGGCAAGTCGAGAGAGGTGCTGATCAGGTCCGAGGAGTCCTCTGAAGACGACTCCAATTTCACAGATCCTATTTAAGAGTTGACGATCAACTCCTGATCCGGCGATATTCTACGTCTTAGGGTGAAAGAGGGGCTTTAGAAAGGTACCAACGATCACCGATTTGCTGAACGGGCAACTCCTCCGTCGCCCGCCAGGGCGCTTGACCCAAAGACTCGATCTCCATGACAACTACCAGCTTCGTTTGCCCCTGCGCTCGTCCCATCAAACGATCCATTATCGAGTCGGCGCGCACAACACTCGCGAGAATGTTGTATCGGTTGCCCAGCTCCCATTCGACGAAGGAGGCGGTAGGGTTCCGCAGTTCAGGGGCCAACTGGCCGAGCGCTCTGTCCAAATCCTCGTTTCTGATAGCGTCTGCATACTCGAAAAGCGGGAGCTCAGGGCCAGTAGACCGTCCTACCCTATCCGATGCCGATCCGAATAATACGACGACGAAAGATATGGCTGCCAGCGTTGCAACCAGTGCAATTGATTTGGCGTTCTTTCGGCTTTCAGTTTCCATGGCGCCCTATAATTTACCCTAACAGCGAAGAAATAAGAAGGCCCTGTTCCGCTGGAACAGAGCCTTGTTTGGTCAGTATTTGGGGAAGCGTTACACGATCGACCTCGCTACTTGTTCGTAGCTGGCGCCAAGATCATCGACATCGACTTGCCTTCCATCAGCGGTGAACGTTCCAGGCTTGCAACCCCTTTTAGCTTATCCGCCATAGTGTCGAGCAACTCGCGTCCCAGTTGTGGGTGGGCCAGCTCCCGTCCTCGGAAGACGATGGTAACCTTGACTTTGTCGCCCTCCTGAAGGAATTTCTGCACAAGCTTGGTTTTGAACTCCAAATCGTGCTCGTCGATCTTCGGCCTGAGGCGCATTTCTTTCAGAAGCACTATCTTCTGGTTCTTTCGTGCCTCACGTTCTTTCTTAGTCTGCTCGTACTTGAACTTTCCATAATCCATCAGACGGCAGACCGGTGGAGATGCGTTTGGCGCTACTTCAACGAGGTCAAAACCACGCTCGTTCGCAATCCGCAACGCCTCAGCAGTAGGAACAACACCTAACTGCTCGCCTTTATCATCAATAAGTCGGACTTCGCGGACGCGGATCCTGTCGTTTATTCGGAGATCTTTTGTTATGCTTCCACCTCTTCTTAACATAGTATTAAGCCGACAGCCTAGAGCTTGTGGGCTTGGTCGTCGGCGTAACAGAGCGCAAGCCCTGTTACTAAAAGTATATCCCTTAGCAGAACCACTGTCAATGTTAATAAGCGCAAGTAACAGTACAGGGTCGATGGTTTTCTGCGCTTAAGTTCGCCAATTCTATTCCTTCTCAGCTACTTGGCGCACCAATAGCTGGATTATCTCGTCCAACGGTTTTGGCCCAAGGTCTCCCTCGGAGCGAGACCTGAGAGCGGCAGCACCTGAAGCTATCTCTTTGTCGCCGACGATCAACATATAGGGCACTTTCTGGAGTTGAGCTTCTCGTATCTTGAAATTGACCTTTTCTCGACGAGCGTCCACCTCTACCCTGAGCCCTGCAGATCGCAATTTCGAGGCTGTTTCCTCCGCATAGCTGAGATGTCTATCGGCTATAGGCAAGATCACAGCCTGTGTTGGGGCCAACCATATCGGGAAGGCTCCCGCGTAGTGCTCCACCAATATGGCGAAGAAGCGCTCCATGGATCCAAGAAGCGTCCTGTGCACCATGTAGGGCCTATGCTTCTCACCGTCCTCTCCTATATAGGAGATATCGAAGCGCTCCGGGTTGTTGAAGTCGAATTGAACCGTTGTGCATTGCCATTCCCTACCGAGGGCGTCTTTCACCTTGATGTCGATCTTGGGGCCATAGAACGCCCCTCCGCCCTCGTCGACCTGGTAGACCATACCACGTTTGTCCATAGCCTGGCGCAATGCTTCGGTTGCTCTCTCCCATTCATCCGGGCTACCTACAGACTTCTCCGGCCTTGTAGAGAGGTAGACTGCGTAATCGGTGAACCCGAAGGCTTTGAACATATTCAGCGCCATGTCGATGCACCCAAGCACTTCGCTCTCCATCTGATCTAGTCGGCAGAATATGTGAGCGTCGTCTTGGGTGAACCCTCGAACTCTCAGCAATCCATGGAGCACACCGCTCCGCTCGAACCGGTACACAGTGCCTAATTCAGCCCATCTCATCGGGAGGTCCCTGTAGCTACGGGTCCTGGTGCGGTACATCTCGATATGGAACGGGCAGTTCATCGGCTTAACGTAATAGTTCTGACCCTCCACATCCATGGGTGAGTACATGTTTTCGGCGTAATAGCCCAGGTGCCCGCTGGTCTGCCAAAGCTCACCTCTTCCTATGTGGGGACTGAACACTATTTCGTAGCCGGCATCGTAATGCGCCTTCCGCCAGTAGTCCTCGATCGCTAACCTGATCCGCCCCCCCTTAGGGTGCCACAAGATAAGGCCAGGGCCGACATCCTCGGAAATGCTGAACAGATCCAGATCCTGTCCGAGCCTGCGGTGGTCGCGCTTCTTAGCCTCTTCTAGCCGCCACAGATACTCATCCAACTCCTGCTGAGTTGGAAAGGTGGTCCCATAGATGCGCTGTAGCATAGGGCGCTTCTCGTCGCCTCGCCAGTAAGCCCCCGCTACGTTCAGCAGTTTGAACGCCCCTATCTTGCCGGTGCTTTCGACGTGAGGCCCCCGGCAGAGGTCCGTGAAATCCCCCTGGCGGTAGATGCTGGGCCGATCGTCTTGCAGTTCATCGATTATCTCGATTTTATAAGTCTGCCCTTCCTTTTCGAACAGGTCGTGGGCCTCCTGCCAGGAGAGCTCCTCCCTTTCGAAGGGAATATCTTGCTGTACGATACGATGCATCTCAGCCTCGATCGCAGCCAGATCCTCGGGAGTCAACGGCCGTGGAAGGTCGATATCGTAGTAGAAACCGTTTTCGATCGCCGGTCCGATCCCGAATTTCGCATCAGGGAAAAGATGCTTGACAGCTTGAGCCATAACGTGAGACGCGCTGTGTCGGATTGTCTCTAAATCAGGCATTGTTGCCACCCTCCAATTTTGAGTCCTGAGTCCTGCGTCCTGAGTCCTAAGTTTAGTTCTGGGTGCCTAATCCTGAGTCCCGTCCTAAGTGTTGAGCACTGAAAGCTAATGGCTAATAGCTGAAAGCTGATAGCTGTACCTTGTGCCTTGTGCCCTGTGCCTAGGCATCATGTCCTGAAACATAAAGAAAACCCCTCGTCCTGGGACGAGGGGCTCTCGTGGTTCCACCCAATTTTCGGCCGGCGTTGAGCCGACCGCTCATTTGGCCGATAACGGGGCCACCGTTCGCCCCTATGGCAATCGCCCTTCGGGGTGAGGCTCATGGGTGGTTTTCGCCATTCCATACTGTGAAGGCTTACAGCCTATGGCCTTCACTCTCTAGCAGTTGGGAAACGGCTACTCTTCCCAATCGTCGCCAATTATCGGTTTTCTGCAGACGTTACAGATTATGAGAAAGTTTATCATAACCTACTGGGCTGCACAAATATCGAGAGATAGAGATCTAGATAAGCCTCGCGCCGGTCGAGGCGCGGCAGATGTACATCCGCGGGGTTTTGCCAGACTTCTTCTGATACTCGGTGAGAACGTTCGTGCGGAAACGGTCAATGCTCGATTCGGATATCAGGTTGACTGTGCACCCTCCGAAGCCCGCGCCGGTCAAACGAGCCCCTAACACACCCTGGGTTTCCAGGGAAAGCTCCACTAACAGGTCCAACTCCGGAGAGCTTACCTCGAAGTCTTCTTTCAAGCTGCGGTGTGACTCCACGAGCAGCGATCCAACCTCGCGGTAACGCCGACTCCGCAAGGCATTCACACACCCCAAGACGCGAGCATTCTCAGACACGACGTGCCGAGCCCTTTTGAAAAGGACTCGAGGCAGTTCGCCTCGATGTTCAAGCAGATCGGCCTCGGATACATCCCGGAGACTCGTTATCTCCCGAGGTACGAGCCGGTTTAATGCCGATACCGCCTGTTCACACTGGCGGCGCCTTTCCGTGTAGGCCGAGGTTGCCAGCCTTCTGCGCACCCCGCTATCTACTACCACCAACGCCAGGCCGTGCCGGTCTAACTCCATCGGCACCGGCTGATAATCTCGAGTGCGGCAGTCTATCAACAGTGCATTCCCATCTTTTCCCAGACTCGAGATAAACTGATCCATGATCCCGCACGGCACACCCACAAACTCCGCTTCGGCTCGATGAGCTATCAGGGCAAGGTCGACCGGCGCTATAGAAAGCCCTGAAGCGGCAGCGAACACGACCGCAACCGATACCTCTAATGCAGCCGAAGAGCTAAGGCCGGCTCCCCTTGGAACTCGGCTAGATACTGCCAGGTCGAGTGGAGGTATCTGATACCCTGCCTGTCGGTAAGCCCAGGCGACACCGATAACATAATTGCTCCAAGCTCGACGTTTGTTCGGTTTCAGCTCGATGCTATCGAAAACCGCTTCGTCCTTCATATCCAGGGACCACACTCGAAAGTGCGATCCCATAGAAGGAGCAGCAGCCACGAGGGTCGTATAATCGATCGCGACAGGCAGCACGAAGCCATCGTTGTAATCTGTATGCTCCCCGATCAGGTTGACGCGACCTGGCGCCTCCCCTACCCATAGAGGCTCTTTGTCGAAACGTTCACGGAAAGCGGAGATAAGGGTATCTCTCGGATCCATTGTCATCGGTTAGTGCCCTGTTGATGGTTTGAAATGCCGCTAGAACGGATCAACGCCCTATCAATCATAGCATTGCATGGCCAATTCTACTCTTTCAACTCTTTCAACCAACAGGGCAGGCTCACAATTGCATAATCCGATAATACCCCTACAGAGATATGGAATCGTGTGCCGAGGGTCTTCAACTCCGCAAGGCTACCGTCAAATCGTTGGCCACCAACTCTGCGCCACTGGCGCGCCTGGCTATCTCCCCAGCACGGATCTTCTCGTGCTGGCTGTTGACCTCACCCTCCAGATGGAGAATTCCACCGATTATCCGAACCCCCAGCTTTTTTCCTCGAAGGATTGGATCATCTGAGAGCGCTTCAGATACCTTTGAGACGGTCATGGACGAGTCGTATTGAGCGGTGGCAGCATCCAAGGTCTGGCTGATCTCATCCAACGCGGCGATTCGGCGCCCCAAACGGCTCTGAAACCTGGCTTGAAACTCATCTACGATCTGGCCAAGTACCTTCAGTATCTGCTGCCCGACGGATATCATACTCGATCGAGTTTTTGGAGACCTGGCGGCATTGACAGCAAATGCTATTGTAGCGATAACAGCGATCCAGATCAGTCTTGATGATGCTCTGCCTCCCATCTCACGCTCCTTTTCCAAATAGTCTACTCTCTACATCCATACTCACCGGTCAGCACGTGCTGTGCCAGAAAGCGAGTAGTATCAAAGCCCTGCTTCCAGCCGGTTCTGGAATAGCGTACAGGCTAATCCACACTCCCTATGCTCGAACTGAATAGTGACGTGATCGATACCGTACTGTTCCGAAAGCAATCGAGACAAATCAATCAATATCTGATTGCTTTCGCTAATCGCTTGATCTTCAATCAATACATGTCCGGACATTGCGTGAATACCCGATGCCAGGCTCCATACATGTATGTCGTGGACATCCAAAACCCCATGGACATCTCGCATGTCTGCTATCAGCTTATCCAGGTTAACCCCGGTGGGCGTACCCTCCATAAGGATGTTGATCGTCTCCAACACGACGGACCATGCCCCTCCCACGATGATGACGGCAATGATAATGCTGAGCAGCGGATCAACTATATATAGTCCAGTGAACAGAATGATTACGCCGCCTACGATCACTGCCACTGACCCCAGGATATCTCCAACAACGTGAAGGAGGGCGCTCCTAACGTTAAGGTTCTCTCCAGGTTCTCGATGCAACGACACCGCGACATAGAGGTTAACCCCCAGGCCGATTGTGGCGATAACGAGCATCAGAGGGCTGTCGACTTCTACTGGGGTTTGCAGCCTCTGAATAGCTTCCCATGTGATTACGAGCGCAATAATTATCAAAGTCACAGCATTGGTTAGAGCGGCTAGAATGCCTGCTCTATGAAAGCCGTAGGTACGACGAGGTGTGGCTGGCCGTAATGCCTGTGAAGCTGCGAACCAGGCCAGTCCCAGGGCAATGATGTCGGTAAAAACGTGGCCTGCGTCGCTCAAGAGAGCAAGACTATTGGATAGGATTCCGCCGATTATCTCCACCACCAGGATTGCGCTTGATAGCAGGAAGGCAAGCCTCAGCCTGCTGCTCGTATCCGGCCTGGTGTGCCCCTGGTTCTCCCTGTGAAAGTGCCCGAACTCCATTTGCACCTCCACGTATGCATCGTGCACAAGCTATTCCACCCCCTGGCCTCGGCATGGTTGAATAGGCTCGTGCCGTGCTACTTACAAGGGGTATAGAACTTGCCGGATTGTTCCGGGGGATAGTCGACGAGCATTTGGAGGCCACAATGCCAAGAAACATGGATGATGAATCCGTGCAACGGATGCTGGAACGATACCACCAAGGGTTGTTGACCAAACAGGAGTTGGATGATTTTCTCGAGATTCAACGCCGTAGAAGTGAAGTATACGAACGGGCTCTCAGCGCAGGCCGCGATCCTGGCCGAGCGTTGAGAGAGATCGAGAGCGACAGCGAAGAATAGGTTTTTCACCGAAAACCTGCGTTACTGGCACATTACTTGCTTCCATTATCTTGAAGATAATAGCTTTTCACCCCTTCCACTTTGCCACTGATGTTGTAATTCTAAGTAGAAAGGAGCTATGACATGCGTTACGAAGCCCGAGCGTTGGATCAAAGGTTGATCCAATTGAACGGAATCTCTGAAAACCAGATCCGGCAGCACTTCAGCCTATACGAGGGATACGTCAATAAGACCAACGAAATCTGGGGCAAACTTGAGACCGTAGACAGGTCAAGTGCAAACCAGACTTACAGCGATCTCCGGGAGTTGAAGGTGGAGCTCAGCTTTGCCTGGGATGGTGTGAAACTCCACGAGCTCTATTTCGAGAACCTGGGAGGGGGTGGAGGAAACCCCTCCGACGACGTACGTAAGGCGTTGGAAGATAGCTTCGGTAGTTACGAAAAATGGGTGCAAGATTTCAAGGCTTCGGGCATTTGCGCCAGAGGATGGGTGATAACGTCGTTCGACCCTAAAGTCGGTAAGATATTCAATTACATTGCTGATGCTCACAACCTATATGGCATCTGGTTAGCTGAGCCTTTGCTCGTGCTCGATACCTACGAGCATGCTTATATGATTGACTACGGTGTGAAACGGCCTGCCTATATCGACGCCTTCATGAACAACATCGACTGGGCGCCGGTAGCCAGGCGACTTGCCGAGGCTCAGGGCAAATAAAGCGACCACCACCATTGTTGTAGCAGGCCCCCGCGACGTCGATTACAGTTGACGGCGGGGGCCTGCTCTGGTACTATTAATGTACTGAATCGCGCCCGGGCAAGTAGCTCAGTTGGTTAGAGCGCCACGTTGACATCGTGGAGGTCGTAGGTTCGACTCCTATCTTGCCCACCAGATG
>JBMNNU010000063.1:0-14060 GCA_050942695.1 Chloroflexota bacterium | reverse complement strand
CAACATCTACCGCAACAGATCAAGCAATAGATGGCCAAGTAGCTTTAGCAGAATCAGAAGTGCAGGAATCGCCCCTTAAGCGGCTTCTCGACAATCAGAACGACAGCTCCGTTTCATCCCGAGGTGGGCAGCGGAGCATCCAACCATCACATCCGGTTAACGAATATGCGGATTTGCCCACGCCATCATCGACAACCGCCGTGCAGCCAACCCCCACAGCCAGCCCGGTCCTAGCGCCCACTGCAACTGCATTACCCCCCACCCCTGTTACCACAAATACACCAACAGCTTCTCCTGCATCGCCCGCGGAGCCTGTTGCAAGGGTCGGTATTCAGGTCGGGCACTGGAAGAACTCTGAATTGCCTGCAGAATTGGCAAGTTTGCGAGGCTCCACCGGCGCAGCCGGCCAAGGTTGGCGAGAGGTAGATGTCAATCTAGATATTTCGCAGCGCGCTGCTGCCATTCTAAAGGCCAATAATGTGATCGTCGATTTGATACCGGCTACTGTCCCAATCCGGTATAAAGCAGATGCTTTCGTTGCCGTCCATGGGGATGCCAACTCCAACACCGCTATTTCAGGCTATAAGCTGGCTCGAGCCAGTTGGTCCAGAATCCCTGCTAAGGATGATGCGCTCCTTAATGCCATTTCTTCAGAATACGCATCTGCTACGGGGCTGCGGTACCACGCTGGAACCATCACGCGGGCTATGACCGCTTATTATGCCTTCAACCAGCAAATTCAGCACGCTGTCGACCCCTCGACTCCAGCCGTTATTCTTGAATTAGGGTTTCTCACTACGCTGAGCGATCGCAAGCTGCTGATGGAGCAGCCCGATCGAGCGGCAGAGGGGCTGGCCAACGGCATCCTAAAGTTCCTGGGGATGCGATGAGAGAGTAAGCCGTCTAGCCAGCTTTCATCTATCAGCAGATAGCCAGATAACAATTCAGGCTCAGCGGGAAGACATGAAAAATGGGGTGCGTAACCGCACCCCATTTATTGCTAGCTAATGCTAATTGCTAAAACCCGATCAAACTGGGCATTATCCCTAACTGGAGTGTAAAGAAGAGAGCCACCACGAGGACTGCCGCCATAGAGAAGCTGGGCTTGAGAGATTGCATCTCCCCGTTAGGCTCGGCCATGTACATCTTAACCACCACGTTCAGATAGTAGTAGAAAGCCACTACGCTGGTCAGGGCGCCTACTATGGTCAACCAGAGATAGCCTCCCTGGATCGCGGCGCTGAAGACGTACAGCTTCGCCAGAAAGCCTGCTGTGAACGGTGTTCCCGCTAGCGAGAGCATGAAAACGGCCATAGACGCGGCGAGCCACGGGTTGGTTTTGGACAACCCTTTGTAATCAGAAATTTCCAGCCTCTCCTCCCGGCCGCCGCTAACCGCTACGACAACGGCAAAAGCACCGAAGTTCATAGCAGTGTAGGCTAGAAGATAGAAGAGGACGGCGTCGGTTGCCAAACCTCCGCCCACCACTACAGCCATCAGAATATATCCTGCGTGCGAAATCGCCGAATACCCAAGCATCCGCTTGATATTGCGCTGTACAACGGCGGTCACATTTCCCCAGATCATCGTGAGCGCTGCCAATACGGCAAGAATGGTTGCCCACTCGGTTTGCGCTTGAGGGAAAGCTACTGTCAGCATCCGGAGAAGGGCTGCAAAAACGATCGCCTTGGTGCCCACGGCCATGTAGGCGGTCACCGGGGTGGGCGATCCTTCGTAAACGTCGGGCGCCCACATGTGGAATGGAACGACCGATAGCTTGAAGGCGAATCCGGCGATTACGAGCCCAAGACCGAGCAGCAACATCAGGTTTGGTCCTTGCTGGCCCTGCATCGCTTCCGCTATTTCAGCGTAATGCAGAGTACCGGTGGCGCCATATACCAGCGCTGTGCCATAGACTAATAACCCTAGGGAAAACGAGCCTAGAATGAAGTATTTAAGAGCAGCTTCTTCTGAGGTCAACCTGGTCCTAGCAAAACCGGCCAGAACATAGAGTGATAGCGATAACAGCTCTAACCCCACCAGCAGTACGATCAAATTGACCGCCCCGGCCATCACCACCATACCGGCCGTCCCAAAGAGTAACAATCCATAGTATTCGGGGTGAGCCAATCCCATCCGTTCGACGTATGCGGCAGACAGGGCAATTGCTAATGCGGTGACTCCTAAGGCGAGCAGCGCAAAGAAAGCATAAAGGCTATCTACTATCACCATATTATTGAAAGCGAAGCGACTAGTACCCATAGTCACTACCGTCAACACGGCTGCTCCGGCTAACCCCAGCATACTGAGCCAGGCCAGGAGATAACCCTGCTCTTTTTTTACAAACAGGCCCAGAACCAAGACTGCCAGCGCCGTCCCGCTCAGCACCAGGAGGGGAGCGATAGCCGTCAGATCTATGCCCAGGGCGGTGATATCCAGTTGCAAAGTTACCTCCAGTCGAGCGCTAAATGCTGAGTCCTGATTCCTGATTCCTGCTGCCTAGTGTCTTGTGGCTGTCCCTTTGAAACTGTTGCTTGACGCTCATTGCTCAGGACGTAGAGCTCAGCATCCGAGACTATATCTGAGGATTGAGATACCCTCTCGACCTTCGAAACCAGATGGCCAACCGATGCTTCCATAGTGCCCAAGAGGCTGGTAGGGAAGAAGCCTATCCAGACGATCAATATCACCATCGGCGCCAGTGTTACGATTTCTCGTCGGTTCAGATCGCCCATACCGGTACCAGCAGCCGACTCCTCACCGTGCATCGTTCTCTGGAACATCCAGAGCAGGTATATCGCTGCCAACACGACTCCACTAGCAGCCACGATGGCGGCCACGGGTTGTACCTGGAAGGTACCTAGCAAGATCAGGAACTCACCGGGGAAGCCGTTGAGCCCGGGCAATCCGGCGGAAGAGAAAAGCACCAGCGTGAAAAGCGCTGCCAGAACCGGCCATCGGTGGGCTAGCCCTCCAAGGCTTCTTATCTCGGTCGTTCGAGTTCTTTCAGCAACCATTGCGGCCAGTATAAATAGCCCTCCAGTGCTTATGCTGTGATTAATCATCTGCAGCGAAGCACCTGATATACCCTGTGGGTTTAGAGAGAAGATACCAAGGACGATGAAGGCCATGTGGGCTACGCTCGAGTAAGCCACCAACCGCACCACATCCTTCTGCACGATCGCGATCAAACTTGCATATACGATCCCAACGACGCCCAGTACGATAAACACCGGCGCCGCTGCTGCCATCTGCTCGGGGAAAAGGGTGAGTCCAAATCTCAGGAAACCGTAAGCCCCCACCTTTACCAGCATGGTCGCCAGTACCAGCATAGCTGTTGGCGCCTGCGTATAGGCATCCGGCAGCCAGGCGTGAAGCGGGAATACAGGTACCTTTATCGCGAACGCGAAGGCGAACGCCAGGAATAACCACATTCCTAACTGAGCGGGGATCTGCATAGCTGTGAGCTGTGCCAGATCAAAGCTGTATTGGCCAGTCTGGCCATTGAACAGCACCGCCAATCCGACAATGGCGATCAGCATCAAGAGGCTGCCGACAGCAGTGTAAAGGAAGAACTTGAGCGCAGCGTAGATCCGTCTCTCGCCTCCACAAACACCGATCATCAGATACATAGGGATCAGCATAGCTTCCCAGAACAGGAAGAAGATCACCAGATCGAGGGCAACGAAAGCACCGATTACGCCGGCTTCTAGCAACAGCAAAAAGAGAACGTATTCTTTGGCCTTTGCGCCCATCTCCCGCCAAGCAGCCAGTATAGCGATAGGCGTGAGAAGTGCAGTTAACGCCACTAGCAGCACGCTAATGCCGTCTACCCCAAGGTGATAGCTGATACCCAGGTTGGGGAACCATGGAGCATACTCCACCCACTGCATTTCGCTGCTACCAGGCCGGAACCCTGCCAACATTACCAGCGCTACCGCCAAGTTCACTAAAGACACAGCGAGGGCATAACCTTTGATCTCAGCCGATTTCTCCCGGTCGATAAACGGCACAGCTAGAGCGCCAAATATCGGTATTACAATCAATGAAGATAGGATCGGGAAGGCTATCTGATTCACTTGAGTCCTCCCGACTGAAGTAAATATGCTGCGATTACCACCGCGCCTGCGAGAATGCCGAGAGCATAATCTCGCACGAAGCCGGTTTGCAAGCGCCTGAGTCCGATCGAGCTAGAATTAACAGCTTGCGATGCGTATCGAACGACGCCGCTGGTAAAGAAGCTGTCCACACTCCCGGAGAGGAATTCCCCTAACTTGCGCCCCGGCTTCAGCAAGACCGCTCCATACAGCTCGTCGACATAGTATTTGTTCAATAGGAGCTGATACACCCACGGGTACCAGCGACTTGCGCTCTTCGGCAGTTGAGGCCAGAGAACGTACATAGCGAAGGCTATTCCGATACCCGCTAGCCCTAACGCGACTGATGAGAGCATCAACGGCATTTGCAGCGTCTCGGTGCCAGCTACGAACTGCACAGGATGGGAATATCTGTCGAAAACCGGCGCCAGGAAATGCTCGATGGTTCCAGGACCGGCGATAAACTGAATATACCCGCCGAATGCCGCCAGCAACGTAAGGACCATGACCGGTATACCCATGTCGCTTCCAGGCTTGTGCAGATGTTCTCTTAATTGTGGCTCGACACGGCTCTCGCCGTGGAAAGCCATGAATACAGCCCTGAACACATAGAATCCTGTGAGAACCACGCTCGCCAGCGCCATGCCCCCCAGAACGACGTTGCCCCGCTCACTTGCGAAAGCGGCAAGGATAATTTCGTCTTTGCTGAAGAAGCCTGACAGCAACGGGAAGCCTGTTAGGGCGAGGGCGCCGACCACGAAGCCCACATACATGACCGGTAGCTTCTTCCAGAGACCACCCATCCGATTCAAATCCTCTTCACCAGCTAGGGCGTGGATAACACCACCCGCAGCCATGAACAGGAGAGCCTTGAAGAAGGCGTGGGTAATGAGGTGGAACATGCCGGCCGCAAAGGCTCCCACCCCAACCGCCAGGAACATATACCCCAGTTGGCTAACAGTGGAGTAGGCAAGCACTCTCTTGATATTGGGCTGCACCAGACCGATGGTCGCAGCGAACAACGCGGTCAGAGCACCGATGGAAGCAACCACCAGCATGGCGGTCGGGCTCATCATATAGAGAGGGTGAGCCCTCGCTATCAGATATACACCAGCGGTCACCATTGTCGCGGCGTGAATCAGGGCGCTGACCGGTGTAGGGCCGGCCATAGCATCGGGCAGCCACACGTGCAGCGGTAGCTGTGCCGACTTTGCCGCTGCACCTATCAGTAAGAGCAGAGCGATAGCAGTGACTACAGGTCCGTCGAAGGCCAGCTTCTGGGATGCTTGGGAGAAAACCCCATTGTAATCCAGCCGGCCGAAGTTGATGAAGATAAGGAAAATAGCCAGCAGCAGCCCGGCGTCGCCGATGGAGTTGACGACAAACGCTTTCGTGCCAGCCGCTGCATTTTCCGGTTTCTGGAACCAGAAGGCGATCAGGGCGTAAGATGCAAAGCCAACTCCGCCCCAACCCACGACTAACAGCAGGAAGTTTCCGGCGAGCACCAGCATCAGCATCGCCAGGACGAAAATGTTCATTAAGGCGAAGAAGCGGGCGTAGCCGGGGTCGCCGCGCATATAGCCGATAGCGTATACATGGATAAGGAAGCCGACTCCCGTGACCACCAGAACCATTAAGATCGATAGCGGGTCTACCAACAGCGAGAAGGGTACCGATAGATTGCCTGCCGCTATCCAGGTCCAGAGGTTCAGTTCTACCGACCTCGACTCCACTGGCAAGCTCAGGATTTCCACTAAAGCAGCCGCCCCTACGAGAAAAGACATGCCAACGGCGGCGCTGCCGACGATCCCGCACGACTCACGGTTAAGCTTTCGCCCAATTAGCGAACTGTAAAAAAACCCCAGGGCTGGAAATAGCAATATTAGCCAGGTATAGGTCAACAAGAGGACTTCACCCCTTCATGGTACTTACTTCGTCGACGTCGATGTTGGCGCGGATACGGAAGATAGAGGAAATGATCGCCAACCCCACTACAACCTCAGCCGCCGCCATCGTCATCACGAAGAAAGCTATCACCTGTCCGCTCACAGTCCCAAAACTGTAGGCGAAGGCAACGAAAGCCAGGTTGCCTGCGTTCAACATCAGTTCAACCGACATAAACATAATCAACGGGTTCTTCCGCACAAGCACTCCCAGGGTGCCGATACTGAACAACACCGCGCTCAATATTAAGTAATAGGACAGAGGCGCTACCATCGTTTCCTCTTAATTCCATCTCCCTATCGGAGATGCTAAGTCCCCTCTCCTTCAGGGAGGGGGAGTGTTTATGTCCTGCGTTTCGCCAGGAATAGAGCCGCAACCATTGCTACTATTAACAGTAACGATGTCAACTCAAACGGCAACAGATACTGAGTGAACAGGTCCACACCCACGGTCTCAAGATTTCCGGCCGCAGATGCCCCCTGAGCCAATGTCGCTACTGCGGGAGCGGGTTGCATAACCACTACCGAGATGACGACGAGAAATGCCAGCGCTAAGCCTACAGCGATAGGCACGCGGTTTACGATTCGGTTAGGCCCCTCCTCGTTGCCAGGATTGATCATAGTAATAACGAATAGGAAGAGAACCATAATGGCGCCAGCGTACACCGTTACCTGGATAAGCGCCAGGAACTCCGCAGCAAGGCTCAGAAACAGCATAGCAACGCAGAAAAGCACACCCACCATAAACAGGGCGCTATGTACGGTGTTGCGGCTAACGATCATCGCGATAGCCAGCAATACCGCTGGTATAGCGATGAAGAAGAAGTAGGCGATTTCCATTATTTCAACTCTTCCTGTACATAGGGTAGGCTCCTCACTCCCTGTGGGGCTTTACCGCGTCCTTCCGACTCTGGCACTAAAAGGCGCTCCTTGGTATATATAAAATCTTCGCGTCTCTCTGCGGTCAGCTCATATTCCGGTCCAAGAACGATAGCCTGGGTAGGGCAAGCCTCTTCGCAGTATCCACAAAAGATGCAACGAAGCATGTTGATCTCGTATCTCTTGGCGTAGCGTTCCCCAGGTGAATGCCGATCATCGTCCGTATTCTCTGCAGGCTCGACAAAGATAGCCCTGGATGGGCAGGCTGCGGCGCACAGCGAGCACCCTATGCAGCGCTCCAGGCCGTTTTCATATCTGTGCAGCTTGTGCCGCCCCCGGTAGCGTGCAAATACCGGCCGCTTCTGCTCGGGATACTGAACGGTTACCTTAGGCTTGAACATATACTTGAAGGTTATGCTCAGCCCCTTCCCGATGCTCAGCAGGTCCTTTATATCCTGGATTACGCCGCCATTTGCCATTCTGGATGCCTCAAGATCTCTTCGTTCGTTACACTCCCGCCATCGTCACGACGACGGCCGTTGCCACCACGTTGAACAGAGCCAAGGGCAGTACGACTTGCCACCCCAACCTCATCAACCGGTCATATCGCAGCCTGGGCAAGGTTGCTCTGAACCAGCTCAAACCGAACAACAGCACCGCTACCTTGGCGATGAACCACCAAGGGCCATCGATGAACGGCCCATGATAGCTGCCCAAGAAGAGGGTAACCGCGACGGAGCTAAGTGTGACCATGCTGACGTACTCAGCCAAGTAGAACATCGCAAACTTCAAACCGGAGTACTCGGTCATATATCCTTGCACCAGTTCCTGTTCAGCCTCAGGCAGGTCGAACGGCGGTCGGTTGTTCTCCGCAACAGCGCAGATTGTGAACAGCAAGAAGGCCAAGGGCTGGATTACCGCCAAAGGCACATTCGCCTGGAACTCTACGATGTCCGATATTCGCAGCGACCCTACTGTAACGATGACGCTGAGCATCGCCAGCCCCATCCCCAGCTCGTAACTGATCATCTGCGCCGAAGAGCGCACCGAGCCCAACATGGAGTACTTGCTGTTTGACGACCATCCTGCCAGTACGAACGCATACACACCCAGCGACGAGATCGCCAGGATGACCAGCACCCCAACACTGACATCGGCCAACTGGAGATCCACCGGATACCCGAATATCTCGATCCGCGGCCCGACAGGTATCACGGCGAAGGTCATCATGGAGGCCACCACCGCAAGTCCCGGCGCCAGCCAGTACACGAATTTATCGGCCCCGTCTGGGATAAAGTCTTCTTTGAACATCGCCTTGACAGCGTCGGCTATGGGTTGAAGCAATCCCCATGGTCCAACACGGTTCGGGCCAACGCGTTCCTGCATCCAGGCCAGGATTTTTCGCTCTGCCAGCGTCATATATGCAGCCGCCATGATCAGTCCGAAGAAGATGATCACCGATTTGACCAGCGCGACTAGAATTTCGATCAGAATCTCCATTAGACGCTAGGCTCCCGTTTCCTGGACTTCATCTTGGGCTGTCGTGGGTTCCAACGGTTTGTACCACAGTTTCCGTATCCGGCCGTTTTCCGGCTTCGCGGCTTCGGGTTCCGGCACCCCAGGGTAATGCCAGCGTTGGCCTTTATCCCCCAGCTTCGCGAAGCTGAGCCCGCCATACATCGGGACCACAGCGGCGATCTCGTCGAATACCTGGCCCACATTCGAGTAAGGCCACTCGGCGCCGAGGCCGTTGCCGATCGCAACCAGGGTCTCCCAATCCTGCCTGAAATCTCCAACAATCGGTACAGCAGCTTGCAACCGCTGCACCCTTCGCTCCAGATTGGTAAAGGTGCCATCTTTCTCTGCAAAGGTCGCCGAAGGCAGCACCACGTGGGCTATCTCAGCCGTTGCGGTCAGGAAGCTATCCTGTACCACCAGCAGTTCCAGTCGAGAGAGGGCTTCCCTTACACGCTCAGCACCATCTCCCACCAAGGGATCAACCCCTAACAGATACAGGGCTGATAGTTGCCCGGCCTCGGCCGCGTCGATCATTCTCAGTCCACTGAGTCCTACGTTCTCGACCGGCCGCACGCCCCAGATCTTCTCCAATTCGTCGGCCTGTTCCGATGACAACTTGCGCTGCCCCGGCAACAGCTTCGGGAGACCTCCCATATCTATCGCGCCCTGCGAGTTGCTTACCATGCCCAGAGGGAACAGTCCTCCACCAGGCTCCTTCAAGCTTCCCGTCGCCAAGGCTAACCGGCCGCAGGCTTCCTGCAGCCCCGCTGGAGCACCAGGTTGAGGCCGCGAGAACAAGATGGCTACTTTGGAATTCTCTGCCAACAGTTGCGCGATCTCCCGCACCGCTCCTTCGGATACTCCCGCCAGCTCTCTCACCCTCTCTAAGGGGTACTCGGCAACGTAGCGGGCGACGATATCGTACAGATCACCCAGTCTCTCTTTTGCTACATCGCGCGGTATCCCTCCGGAGAGGAGAACTCCAAGGATACCGTTTAACACTGCCGATTCCGAACCCTCGGCAACTTTGAGCCATGGAGAGCCAAGCTCCGACAGGGGGCTCTCTTTAGAGGTCACCGCAATCAGCTTAGCGCCCTTCTTGAGCACAGCCTTCCTGAGCCTAAGGGCCAATACCGGCTGCTGTTCGTAGACGTCGGCGCCGGCCACCAAAACTACTTCGGCTGATTCCAGTCCAGCCAGACTCCCACTACAGGCATCTATGCCTAACTCGGGGAAGGCGTAATCGCCGTGAAGCCCATGGTCCACGTTGTTGCTCTGGAGCATGGTCCGGAACAGCTTCTGGAACAGGTAGATCTCTTCATTGGTAGCCCCAGCCGATACGATCCCGCCCAATCGCTCTCCGCCGGCAGCCAGTTTTAACTGGCGAAGCCGCTGCGACACCGTATCGACCGCCTCTTTCCAAGAGACAGGCTCCAAGCTACCATTCTTGCGAACCATGGGGCTGGTCAGACGGTGTGGATCGTTGACGAACTCGTATGTGAACCGACCGCGATCGCAGAGCCAACCATCGTCCACATCGGCGTTCTCCCGAGATGTAAGCCTTAATACCTCACCATTTCGGGATTCCACTTTGATGTTGCAGCCCACGCTGCACTGGCTGCAGATACTGGGAAGCTTCGTTAACTCCCACGATCTGGCGCGGAACCGGAATTTGACGCTGGTCAGAGCGCCTACGGGGCATAGCTCTATGGTGTTCCCCGAAAACGGAGAGTCGAAGGTTCGGCCGGGAGCAACCCCTACCTCGCTGCAAGCGCCACGCTCCAACAGGGTCAAGCTCTCGTCCCCTGCTATCTCTCGCTGGAATCGCACACATCGAGTGCACATGATACAGCGTTCTCGATCCAACAAGATCAATTGGCTAAGCCGAATCGGTTTGACGAAATGGCGCTTCTCTTCTATATAGCGCGATCTGTCGGATCCATATTTGAAGGTGGTATCCTGCAGCGGGCACTCGCCACCCTTATCACAAACGGGGCAATCCAGGGGGTGGTTGCACAGCAGGAACTCCAGTACCCCTTTACGAGCCTTCTCGACTGTCGGGGTGTTAGTCCGCACTACCATCCCGTCGGCCACCGGTGTGGTGCAGGCTGTCTGCAACCTGGGAACCTTCTCGATCTCCACCAGGCACATGCGGCACGCCCCAGCGGGGTGCATCTTTTCGTGGTAGCAGAATACGGGGATCTCCACACCCGCCTGCTTGGCAGCTTCAGTGATCAAGGTACCCTTGGGCACCATGACCTCCCGCCCATCGATTGTTACTTTTACCAGATCAGGCAATGTTGGCTCCCAATCCGCCTGGCCTCGTCCCTTCAAGGCACCGACCGTAACGGATGTGATACTCGAACTCTTCTCTAAATAGCCGAATCCCGCTGACTGCAGGGTTTGTGGCGGCTTCGCCCAAGCCGCATAACGTCTTGCCCCCAGCGATATTGTCACAAATGTCTAAAAGAAGCGAGATGTCCTCTTCTCGCCCAATCCCATTGAGAATCCTCTTCAGGATCTTGTTCATCCAACGGGTTCCCTCGCGGCAGGGCGTACATTTCCCACACGACTCTCTTTCGTAGAACTGGACCATTCGTTGCACGGCGTGAGGGATACACACGCTTTCGTCCATGACGATCACAGCGGCCGAGCCCAACATAGACCCTGCTTGGGCGACTGAATCGAAGTCTAGCTTCAGATCCAGCTTGTCCGCCCCCAACATCGCCGCTGAGGTCCCGCCGGGGATCACCGCTTTGAGAGCCCTGCCCCCAAGCACTCCCCCGCCATGCTCGTATACCAGCTCACGGATCGTTGTCCCCAGCGGCAACTCATAGTTACCGGGGTTGTTAACGCAACCGCTCAGACAATAGATCTTGGTACCAGTGTTGCGCGGCGGAATTCCTATCGAGGCGAACCACTCCGCGCCTTTTTTCATGATGTGCGGTACGTTACTCAGCGTCTCGACGTTGTTTATTACCGTCGGCTTGCCGTATAAACCCACGACCGCGGGGAAAGGTGGCCTGGACCTGGGCATCGGACGATTGCCCTCCAGCGATTCCAGCAGCGCAGTCTCTTCCCCGCAGATGTACGCCCCTGCACCCCTTGTAACCACTAGATCTAAGGAAAAACCGCTCCCCAGAATATCTTTTCCTAGATAGCCGCGCTCGTAAGCCTGGGCAACGGCTCGCTCCAGACGCCGCGCGCCCAGCGATAGCTCGCCCCTTATGTAAATAAAGGCCATCGAGGCGTCGAAGGCATAGCAGGAGATGACGATTCCCTCGATCAACTGGTGGGGATCGTTCTCCACCAACTGGCGATCTTTGAAGGTGCCGGGTTCGCTCTCGTCGCAGTTGCAGGTCAGATACCTCTGAAGCCCCGGCGTTTTGGGGACGAAGCTCCACTTCATTCCGGCGGGAAAACCGGCGCCGCCGCGGCCTCGTAAACCCGAAGCTTTCACGATTTCGATCACGTCGGCCGGCGTATGCTCTCGCAGAGTCTTCTTGAGGGCTTCGTACCCTCCCCTCGACTCGTATACGTCGATCTCCCAGGAGTTGGGGATCCCCATATTTCGAAATAGGATCTTTTCGGTCACGCCTCTTCCCCCCCGAGTCCTGGGTCCTGAGTCCTAAGTCCTGAGTCCTGAGAACTTTCTCCGCGTCCTTTTACGGTCGCGGCCTTTTGCCGCAACTCCTCCAGTAGCCTGTCCACCGCCTCAAGGGTCAACTTTTCATGGTACTCCTCGTTGACCATCATAACTGGTGCGTTGCCGCACGCCGCAAGGCAGTCCACTGTCTTCAGTGTAAACAGCCCATCAGGGGTCGTCTCACCCGGCGATATCCCCAGCTTGTCCTGCAGATGCTCCAACAACCGGTCGCTCCCTCGAAGACAGCAAGAAAGGTTATCGCAGACCCCCAATACGTAGCGACCAATGGGTTGGTTGTAGAACATATCGTAGAAGGTGCTTAGCTGGTACAGGGCATTACTATCTAATCCTATCTCGATAGCCACCTCAGCTACCGCCTCTGGCGATAGCCATCCTAACTGCTCCTGAGCCAGCCTTAACGCCGCCTTGGCGGCCGACCTCTTCTCCGGGTAGTGGCGGATAGCCTCATGGATCTTCGATTTGGTCTCTGCTGATAATAACCCAGCCACTATCGGTCTACATCCCCCATAATCGGATCGATGGCTGCAATCATGTTCACCAGGTCGGCGATCATCCCGCCTCTAGCCATAACTGCCAGCGCCTGCAAGTTTGTGAAGGATGGCGTCCTAGCTTTGACCCTGTACGGCTTCGAGCTGCCATCAGATATTATGTAAAATCCCAGCTCGCCCCGAGGTGATTCGATGGCGTGATACACCTCACCGGCCGGAACTCTATAGCCCTCGGTCGCCAGCTTAAAGTGATGGATCAGCCCCTCCATGGTATCCGAAATCAGTTGCCTTGGAGGGAAGGCCCGCTTGAAGTCCTCCAACACGTAAGGCCCCTCAGGTATGCGATTCAGAGCCTGCTTGACGATCTTTAGGCTCTCCACCATCTCATCCATACGGACCAAGTAGCGAGCGTAACAGTCACCCTCGGGCCTGGTGACAACCTCGAAATCGTAGCTCTCGTACCCGCAGTAGGGCATCTCTTTTCTCAGGTCTCTCGGCACGCCCGCGCCTCTCAACATTGGCCCGGTTACGCCCAACTGAATACACTGTTCGGCGGTTAGTTTCCCAATACCCACCATCCGGTCCAACCAGATGGGGTTGCGTGTAAGCAAGCCGTGGTATTCCGCCAGTCGGTTAGGGAACTCGTCTATGAACGCCTGGACAGCCTCTTCGAATCCAGGAGGGAGGTCTTTAGCCAACCCGCCGGGGCGAATATAACTGGTCATCATCCTTTGCCCGGATATCAACTCGAAGATGTCCAGGATCTTCTCTCTATCCCAGAAAGCGTACATCTCAGGGCTCGTGGCTCCTTGGTCCAGCGCGTTGGAACCAAAAGCAACTAGGTGGCTCTGGATCCTCGTGAGTTCCGCAAGAAGCACCCTGATTACCTGAGCTCTAGGCGGGGCTTCCACCCCCATCAGCTTTTCGACCGCCAGGGAAAAGGCCAGATTGTTCCCCAAGGGATTGAGATAATCCATCCGGTCGGTCAACACTACACATTGCTGGTACTTGCGGTTTTCATAGGTCTTCTCGAACCCGCTGTGCAGGTAACCGATAACCGGCTTGCACTCAACTATCGTTTCGCCCTCAAGGGTTAGCACCAGCCTGAGCACACCATGAGTTGCTGGGTGTTGAGGACCCAGGTTCAGGACCATCAACTCTTCTTCTGTTGTGAACTGCGGCTCAACTACCATTTCGCTTAGGCGCCTTTTGAGGGTATTGAGATTCTCTTATCCTTTGCCATTGCTCGGTGTTGTGGCTTAACTCGATCTCCTCATCACCAAGCGGAAAATCCTTCCGCAGCGGGAATCCGGTGGCATCCTCGGGCATCAGTATCCGCTCAAGGTTAGGGTGCCCATCGAATTCGATTCCGAACATATCGAAAGTCTCTCGTTCGTGCCAATCCGCTCCAGGGAAGATCTCCACCACCGAAGGCACGACAGCTTCGGACTCATCGACAGGGACCTTC
>JBMNNU010000090.1:0-11727 GCA_050942695.1 Chloroflexota bacterium | reverse complement strand
AATACTTGGTGTTCAGAGTTTTGAGCCTAATAGCACCGAAGACTCCTCCCACCGTGGCGTACAGGATTCTTGGATGGGTAGGGGATCTCGCATACAGGTTGCTGTCGCGACAGAGGTCTAATGTCCAGCGAAACCTTTCAGTCGTACTGAACAGCGATACTGAAGGGGCGGACATACTGGCAAGGGAGGTGTTCCGAGAGGGCGCCCGGTACTATTACGATAATTTCCGAATACCTTCTTTAAGCGACGAGGAGTTGGAAGAAGCCATTCACCTGGAAGGTTGGGAGAACCTGGAAGGGGGATTGGCAAAGGGCAAAGGTGTGGTGCTTGTCTCGGCGCACTTGGGAAGCCCGGTGCTGGTGGCGCAAATCCTGGCTGCCAGAAAGTTAAAGGTCGTATCGGTAGTGGAGGCGATTAGCCCCCCGCAACTTCTGGATCTAATGGTACGTATTCGGGGAAGCCGTGGCATCAGGCTGGTGCCTTTTCACTCAAACATCGTGCGCGAGTTGACTGAGTCCCTGGAGCGCAACGAGATCGTGGGGTTGGTGGCCGACCGGGATATCCAAAAGAACGGGGTACCGGTGTTGTTTTTCGGTAGAGAAACCACTATACCTATAGGGCCGATTATGCTGGCTATCAGGACAGGCGCAACGGTGATTCCAGCGTTTACCTATCGAAACGGGGATAACCGTTTCCTAGCACATATTGGCAGCCCTCTCGAGTTGGAGCGCACCGGCAAGCTGAAGGATGACATACGCATCAACACCCAGAGGCTGGCTGGGATAATGGAAAAAGCTATCTCAGCTAAGCCCGAGCAATGGATAGTATTCGAACCGGTCTGGTCTTAGGTAGCTACGTTCGGCTAGGAGCTTCCAAATTGAAGATAGCCCTGGTTTCACCTTACGATTATCCTTATCCTGGTGGGGTAACGGAACATATATCGCACCTGGCCACCGAGTTCAGGATTCGGGGGCACGAAGTCCATATTATTGCTCCTCAATCGGCTGGGGTGCGTGGCCAAACCGACGAGGTCGTCCACGCATTTGGCTCCGTTGTGCCCATTCCGATCAACGGGTCCGTTGCCCGTGTCTCCTTATCACTTCGTTTATCCAGAAAGGTTAAGGAGACTTTGGAGAGGGAGCAGTTTGATGTGGTTCACCTACATGAGCCGCTCCTACCAGCTTTGCCGATAACAGTGTTGCGCTATTCACAAGCCGTGAATGTCGGCACGTTCCACGCTTTCGCACAGTCCAACATCGGATACTTCTACGGGAAACCGATACTGCGCTATTTCGCTAGGAGACTCCATGGCAGGATTGCCGTCTCTCCGGCGGCGCGAGATTTTGTCTCTGAATATTTCCCCGGTGAGTACGAAATTATTCCCAATGGCATCGACTACCAACGCTTCGCCGGGCCTGTCGAACCGTTGGAGAAGTATAGGAATTCCGATCCAAAGATACTATTTGTCGGCAGACTGGAAAAGCGAAAGGGCCTCAAGTATCTGATGAGAGCTATGGTCGGGGTTTGGGATCATTTCCCGAACGCGCGCCTGATAGTAGTGGGTTCAGGTCCCTTACTGGAGGACTATCGCCGACTAGCGGGTTCCAGACAACTGCAGAATATTGAGTTCACCGGTTTCGTCTCCAGCGAAGATCTAGCTAGATATTATAGATCTTGCGATGTTTTCTGCGCTCCATCCACCGGGCAGGAAAGCTTCGGCATCATATTGCTGGAGGCCATGGCTTCCGGGAAGCCGTTGGTTGCCTCGGATATCCCAGGGTATCGCCACGTGGTAACACATGGTGTCGAAGGCTTCCTGGTGCCACCTAAGGACGAGCAGGCTTTGGCGCTATCGCTGGTACGCTTGCTATCCGACTCCGACCTGAGGAACAGAATGGGCCAGGAGGGGAAACAGCGAGCGGAGCAGTTCGCTTGGGATAAGGTTGCCAGCCAGGTTCTCGCTTTTTATGAATTTGCCGCTATGGTCAAATCGAGGTCTCAATCACCGAAACGAAGCCGGTGGCGGAGGGCCGCTACAAGCCTAAGCCATTTTATCAGTAGGTAGAAGATGTTTGATAAGCTATATCCCCTGGCCAGGCGCATCTCATTTTACCCAGCGCGATTGCTGGTGCGACTGGGCGTAAGCCCCAACAGTATTACCCTATTAGGGTTACTCCTCAATTTCCTGGTTGCTGCGGTGCTGGCTTCAGGGCAGTTGGTCGTAGGTGGGGTGCTGGTGCTGCTCATCAACGCCTTCGATATGTTGGATGGCTCGGTGGCCCGCCTAAGCGGTCGAGTCACCCGTTTTGGGGCAATGCTGGACTCTACCCTGGATCGCTACTCGGAGGGGATCGTCTTCCTGGGCTTGATGGTGTGGCTCTTCAATCAGGGTAACTGGGCCGCCCTTCTAGCAGCTTACATCGCACTGTTCGGATCAGTGATGGTAAGCTACAGCCGAGCCAGAGCTGAAGGGCTCGGGTTGCACGGCGAGGTAGGGCTGGTGCCGCGACCCGAGAGGATAGTTCTCCTCGCACTCGGGCTTTTCTTTCCTCAGTATCTGTTGTTGCCCATCCTGTGGTTGCTAGCGGTGCTAACTAACGTGACAGTAGCTCAGAGAGTTCTTCACGTCAAAAGGCAGTTGGATGCTCAGGAGAAAGCTGCTGAATGATCCCAGCCGTTAGCAGCGGCGACCTCTTCTAGCCACTCCAGTTTCATAGCCGGTCTCACAAACAGCCCTGGCTACCGCAGGCGCCACCCTGCGGTCGAAGACACTGGGGATGATGTGATCTGCAGCCAGCTCATCATCGCTCACCAGCTCGGCGATAGCTCTAGCTGCTGCGAGGTTCATCGCTTGATTGATAGCAGTAGCACGGCAATCTAAGGCTCCTCTGAAAACCCCTGGAAAGGCCAGGACATTGTTGACCTGATTTGGGTAATCGCTGCGCCCTGTCGCCATCACGGCTACGTAGGGCTCAGCTTCATCGGGTGGTATCTCTGGGACGGGGTTGGCCAGCGCGAATACTATCGGATCTCTAGCCATCTTTTTAATATCGTCGACCTTCAGTAAGCCGGGAGACGAGACCCCTAGGAAGAAGTCGGCGCCTTCGATCACCTTTGATATCGGGCCTTTCAGCCGCTCCGGGTTGCTGATCGAAGCATACCGCTCTTTGATCGGCGTCATGTGCGCTGTTCTTCCCTGGTAGATGGCTCCTTCGCGATCACACCCGATAACGTTCCGAATACCCATGTCCACCAGGAGCTGGGTGGTAGCGACTCCAGCGGCCCCAACCCCGCTGACTACTACTTTCAGCTTCTCCAACTGCTTTCCAACCACTTTGGTTGCGTTGATCAAGGCTGCAGCCACCACGATCGCTGTGCCGTGCTGGTCGTCGTGGAATACGGGGATGTCTAGCTCATGGCGGAGTTGCTCCTCGACCTGAAAACAGCGAGGCGCCGAGATGTCCTCGAGGTTGATGGCTCCGAAAACAGGGGCTATTCGCTTTACTGCCTCGACGATCTCTTTGGGGTCTTGTGTGTCGAGAGCAATTGGGAAGGCGTCGACGCCTGCAAACTCCTTGAACAACATCGATTTGCCCTCCATCACGGGCAAAGAGGCTTCAGGGCCGATATTCCCCAATCCCAGCACCGCGCTCCCATCGGTCACGATCCCCACAGCGTTGCCTTTGATGGTCAATTTGAACACCTGGCTCGGGTCTTCCTTGATGGCTTTGGCCACCCGTGCAACGCCGGGGGTATATGCCATGGACAGGTCATCGCGAGTTTTCAGGGGGCGCTTACTGGTTATCTCCAGTTTACCGCCCAGATGCATAAGGAAGGTGCGGTCTGAGACGTTGACCACCTCCACACCCTCTACCCGTTTGACCCGAGCGACGATGCGCTGCTGATGTGTTTCATCGGAGGCATCGATAGTGATGTCGCGTACTATCTGCTCTCGGCCTGGTAGGACGATATCTATGGCTACGACCGAACCTCCTGCCTGAGATATGGCCGAAGCGACCTTGCCAAGCATTCCAATCCGCTTGGCGATACGGGCTCTGAGGGTAAATCTATACCCAGCGCTAGTGCCCGCACCTGCCGAGTCCGACGAATTGCGACGCATCTCTATTCATCTCCGATCTTCTACATTTACGTGACGATAGGATTATACTTCATAAACTATTCCTGCCATTGGCCTTGGTATGGTATAATTTGGTGTGCAAGCCCCGTTAGCTCAGTGGATAGAGCACTGGCCTCCGGAGCCAGGTGCGGGCGTTCGAGTCGCCCACGGGGTACCCGCAGAAGACCCGCACCGGCAGGACGAAGAAGAGCCTGCCGGTGTTGTTTTTCAACTCCATCCTTGTATTCAGACTCTTCGCCATCACAAATTACCGCAGTACCTGCTCCAACTTTGAGGGACTTGACAGAATTATGATAATAGTTGATAACTCGTCTGGGTGTATCAAAAGAGCGGGGACTTTGGATGCCTCACAATCGGCCGTGGATACTGGCCTTGGCAATTGGCGCAATAATCGGGCTGTTGTTCTGGGAATTGTCTAGATACACAGACCAGAGCATTGATCGAATCGACCTTGTTATCGCTCTTAACGGCTATGCCGACCGCCTGTTGCAAACCAAGGAGTCATCGTCCATAAGAAGCTATGGAGGCAAAGGCTTTGGGGATGATCGATCCTCCCAGCGCTCCCCCCCAGCCGGAATAATTCCTTTCCAGGCTGCTGCTACGCGGCGCCCGATGGGCGTTTTTAAAGTGACGGCTTACTCTGATTCCTCTCGTTTTAACGGCACTGATGGCCTCGGAATCACCAAGACTGGCACGAAGACAAGATGGGGTACTGTTGCTGTAGATCCGGCTGTGATACCGCTGGGATCCAGGCTCGCTATCAGCGGCTTCGATAACATGGTATTCGAAGCGCTGGACACCGGTGGTGGAATAAAAGGCAGGTGGATCGACATCTGGTACCCAACCGATCAAGAGGCCCTTCACCACGGGGTCCAGCACCTGCCGGTTTATATCATCTCCACCCCCTGAAGCGGTGTGCCGGCGAGACCTTCCAAAACGCCCAGTGCAAAGGCCGAAAATGGTAGAATCTATCTGGAAATGCTGGGCTTTTGCCCTAGCAGATACGCTGTACTATACTTTGGCTTCAAGATGGAACCGAAACCGACTGTTGCAGATTTGAACAATTTATTGGAGATCGCCTCAAAACATCTGCCTCCCGAGGACCTCGAGTTTATTCAGAGAGCCTACGAGGTCGCCGAGGAGGCACACCGCGGGCAGCGCCGGGCTTCCGGGGACGCCTACATCCAGCACCCCCTGGCCACTGCGATCACCTTGGCTGGACTGCGTCTGGACGCCGCAGCGATCGCCACAGGGCTGTTGCATGATGTCCCGGAAGACACCGGAAAACCTCTAACCTTCATCGAGGAGCAGTTTGGGCTAGAGGTGGCCAAACTTGTGGATGGGGTCACAAAGCTAAGCAGGGTGCAGTGGTTCCCTAAGGACCCATCCCCCGAAGGCGCTACAAAGGAAAAGCGAAGGGAAGAGGAGCAGGCCTACTGGGCAGAGAACGTGCGAAAGATGTTCCTTGCCATGGCCGACGACGTCCGCGTAGTCTTGATCAAGCTTGCCGATCGGCTGCACAACATGAAGACGCTGGGATATCTCCCGCAGGATAAGCGGCGCCGTATAGCCCAGGAGACTATGGATATTTACGCTCCGTTGGCCAATCGGTTGGGCATCTGGCAGATCAAATGGCAACTCGAAGATCTCTCTTTCCGCCATCTGAATCCAGCCAAATATAAAGAGATCGCCTCGCTGCTGAAAAGTAGGAGAGCTGTTAGGGAGCGTTACATTAACCGAGTGGTAGCGCTTCTCGAAGAGGAGTTGAAGAAGGCCGGTATCGAGTCAGAGGTTACGGGCAGGTCCAAACATATCTACAGCATCTACCGCAAGATGGAGCGCCGAGGTACCGATATCAACCACATCTACGACCTGCAGGCTGTGAGGATAATCGTGAAGGAGGTCCGGGATTGCTACACAGTCCTGGGCATCGTCCATTCGCTGTGGCATCCGTTGCCGGGCCAGTTCGATGACTACATAGCCAGCCCTAAAGAGAGTATGTACCAGTCGCTCCATACTACGGTGCTGGGGCTGGAGGCCAAGCCTCTGGAGATCCAGATCAGAACCCGTGAGATGCACCAACTAGCTGAATACGGCGTGGCGGCCCACTGGCGCTACAAAGAGGGTGTCCGAAAAGACGAAAAATTTGACTCCAAGATCGCTTGGCTGCGACAGTTGATCGATTGGCAGCAGGATATGATGATCGGGGCTCAGGAGTTCGTCGATTCCCTAAGGACAGATATCTTCCAGGATCAGGTGTACGTCTTTACGCCAAAAGGGGAGATCAAGGATCTACCGGCGGGAGCAACCCCTTTGGATTTCGGTTATCGGATTCACACCGATGTTGGGCACCGTTGCGTGGGCGCCAAGGTCAACGGTAGGTTGGTCTCGCTGGATTACCAGTTGAAGAACGGTGACATTGTCGAAATCCTGACTTCTAAGTCCTCAAGGGGTCCTAGTCGGGACTGGTTGAACCCGAATCTAAACTACATCAAAACGGTTCACGCGAGAGACAAGATCCGGCAGTGGTTCAAGCGACAGCAACGTGATGAGAATATCACCCGCGGCCGCGATATGCTGGAAAAAGAGCTAAAGAGGCTTGGGCTCGAACAGACGAAACTCGAAGAAGTAGCCGCCGCCTTCAAGTATGAGAAACTAGACGACTTCCTAGCGGCTGTTGGATATGGGGATATCAATACTCACCAAGTGGCACACAAATTAGCCCCACCGCCGGAGGAAGAAGAATTACCACCGGTGGTGGCTAACCTCCCGATTCCCGATACCAGGGGTATCCAGGTCCAGGGGGTAGGAGATCTGCTAACGCGACTGGCTAGATGTTGTAATCCTGTCCCTGGCGACTCTATTATTGGGTACATTACGCGAGGTAAGGGAGTGACAGTTCATCGGTCGGATTGCCCAAGTATTTTGAACGAAGATGAACGTGAGAGACTGGTAAAGGTTGAGTGGGGTCGGATGGGTCAACAAACTTTCCCTGTTGCCATTAGAGTCGAAGCGTGGGATAGAGAGGGACTGGTAAGGGATGTGGCTGCTGTGGTGGCCGATGAGAAGGTGAATATCACGGCCGCCAGTGTAACGGTCCATAAGGATCGAACTGCTACTCTGACGGCTACCGTCGAGGTCACCAGCATCGACCGGCTTTCTCGCCTTTTGGCGAAGATAGAGGGTATAAGAGACGTATTTAGCGTTACTCGGGATGGCACGGCGGGGCAGGTAAAAGCCGTTTAAGCGGGTCCACAATTTCCGAAAAAATACTACTTGCCGACCAGGCTGATGTTGGCGATGCTGCTTAGGAAGCTGTGGCCCGCTCCCAACACCTCGATAGAGATGATGTGAACGGGTTTCGGCTCAACCTCCATGAGGTCGCCGTCGTAGTGGTACCATTGCCCCTGAGGTAGCCATTGCCCGTTAGGGGTGGGTCTATTTTCGGGGTTCTTATGGAAAAAGCCATGGCTCCAGTCGATCTGGCGTCCATGAGCATCCCTGTATCGTATCCTGAGCATCATCGGGTACTCGTAGCCCATATAGCCGCCACCTGAAAGGCTTTGCTCATCTACCCGAACGTCGGCATCCATCCGCAGGACCGAATAGTCGGAAACGTCTTTATCGATATATTGGATGAGTCCCGTTTCATTGTGGGTTGCTTTCCGGCTGACTCGCTCGACTTGTAACGTAAGCGACTCGCGGCCATCGATAACCTCCGGAACCAGCATCCTTTGCCCTGGTTCCGGATCTCTACCCGGTTCGTTGATATCTAACGGTTGCCAGTGCGTGAACCCTTGAGCGAAATCCCCGTTAGCGATCAACTGATCGCCTTCAGGGAGAGGCCCGGTCAGTTGCGTTGGGGTGATGATAGCCTTCTCGTTTGCCCCAAACACCACTGTCTTCCCTCCGGACTCGACCAAGGCTGTACCCTCGTGAGAAGAGAAACGGGTAGATGTATCTGTTACCAGGACGCCGAAAGAACCTTTGCTGAGAACCGCATTGCCGTGAGGCGTAGTCACCATGAACCGACGCGAATCGGTAACCTCATCCCCCAAAACAAACCGTCCCATCCCATTCTTGAAGTGAACAGTTATCACAGAGAAGCCATCGTGGAAACGGCTTTTCTGCAACTCACTCAATCGCACCTCTGACCCTGAGTAAATGCGCATCCAGCTTCCATCGAAAAACAGGACCGATGCTCTCGCCGCTTGGTCGACCAACAGTTCGTCTCCTTGTCGGAGAGAGAGATTGTCCTGGGCGTTCATCAGGTTGGATGAGATGGCGTCACGAAATAGCACTATCCCAAGCTCCCTGGTAAGGGTGCCTGTCTGCGCTACCACAGCCGTATCGTAGAAGTGCTTTGCCCCGACGAAAGCCACGACAACCAGAAGCCAGAAGATACCAAAGGCTGTAGAAATGACTATCCAGGCCGTTGTCTGTGGATTGCGTCGGGGGCTAGGTTGTGTTTCGACCGGCTCGCTATCGTGAAAACTACCGACAGACGGAAAGCTAGTCTTCATCAATCTCGCGTTCTTTGCGTTTCTTCCTAATTACTTCCACAGGAGGTGGTAATTCTGTAACTTGGACGCTTTTACTTGCGGACTTGGCGTCCTTTTTCGGTTTCTTTACTTTGTCGTTACGTATGTCTCGGTTTCCCATATAATCACCTCCAGTTGACCTGAGCGAGTGTAGCAAGATCTAGGGGAATCTGTAAAGCAGCGAGCTATCTACCCCTCCTCGCTTCAAAAGCGGCAGCACGCGCCTCGCGGTTGGCGCTTCGAACAGTCTCGTCGACTGTTTTATAGTTCGCCCTGAATCGCTCGAGCAGCTCTTGGAAAGATCCGTTGGTAATCGCATTGCGGATGCGCTTCGCCAATTCCAGCAAGAAATGGAGATTGTGGATGGTAGTCAACCTGAGACCCAACACCTCATCAGACTTGATCAAGTGTCTGAGATAAGCTCTTGAGAAATGGCTGCAGGTGTAACAGGTGCAACCTTCCTCGATTGGAGCACTATCATCCAGATATTGAGCGTTGCGAATGTTTATCCGGCCGTTTTCAGTGAAAAGGGCGCCGTTGCGAGCGATGCGAGTAGGCAGCACACAGTCAAACATATCAACGCCTCGCGCGGCGCACTCCAGCAAGTCTTCTGGAGACCCGACTCCCATTAGATATCGCGGTTTTCCAGTAGGGAGATGAGGTACAGTTTGTTCCAGAACCGAGTACATAGTAGCTTTCGGCTCTCCTACGCTGAGCCCTCCAATCCCATAACCGGGAAAATCGAGTCGGGATAGAAACTCAGCGCTTTGCTGTCTGAGGTCCGGGAACATGCCCCCCTGCACGATCCCGAAGAGCGCTTGATCTTTTCGCGTATGAGCCTTCAGGCAACGTTCTGCCCAACGATGAGTTCTCTCCATCGCCTGCAACGTGTACTCGTAGCTGCTTGGGTGGGGGGCGCACTCGTCGAAGGCCATAATAATATCGGCCCCTAAATTCTCCTCGATTTGCATAACACGTTCTGGCGTGAAGAAGTACTCAGATCCATCAACGTGAGACCTAAACCGCACTCCCTCTTCATCAATCTTTCGCAGATGCGCTAGGCTGAAGATTTGGAACCCACCACTATCGGTCAGAATCGCCCGGTCCCAGCCCATAAAGGCGTGAAGCCCTCCAAGGCGAGCAATTACGTCGGAGCTTGGGCGTAGCTCGAGATGGTAGGTGTTGGAGAGTATACATTCGGCACCCAGCGCCCTGATCTCGTCGGGACTCAAGGTCTTGACCGTAGCCTGAGTGCCAACAGGCATGAAGGCAGGAGTATGCACGATCCCGTGAGGTGTAACTAATCTCCCCGTTCTGGCTGCGGTTGTTCTGCAATTGCACTCAACGACAAATTCGAACATTACGCTGTCTTTTTATGGATATTTCGTTAACGCAGTTACGCGGGGCTAGTATCCCACTTTCGTGAAGTACCATATAGCCCCGCGCAACAGGTCAACGGTGGTATATATTATAGCACTCTACTTGATGTCGTACTGGAAGAGGTCGTACTTTTTCATCAAGTTGACCAGCTTGGTAGTATATGCTGGGTCTGTGGCGTATCCGGCTAGATGGATCTGCCTGGCAAACTCAACGGGATTATCGCTGTATTTGAAAGCGCGAGCGTACCGACTGTTATCTGCCAGGAAACGCCCGTGGTCCATCACCGACTCCCAGAGGTTATGATAGGCTTTGAACGCATCTCGAACGGTTACGTTAGATCCGCCGATCACTTCCCAGGTGTTCATATTGATGACGCCTGCAGGCCCTGGACCTGAGTGTGCTTTAATCCCGAAGTAGTTCTGGCCTTTTTTGGCAAGTAAGCTCCGTCCCCAATCAGATTCCAGAATAGCCTGGGCAATGGTCACCGAGGTAGGCACGTTACTATCAAGCTGGGATACTTGAGCGGATTCCGCAACAGCTACGATAAACTTATCGTTGCTGGAGATATCAGGGGTTGGGCGTAACCCACGGCTGGACGCTACAATCCTCGATGGCCCGAGAGACGGGTCGGATGCCTGCAAATCGGCAACAGCTACCCAGCCACCCAGATTTGGGCCTTTGGGATCTGTGCTATCGAAGCGAACGGGAAGCCTTTCCGATTCCGCTTTGCCCAGGACCATAAGATTGGTGTTCGCCGGAATACTGGTAAGGTTTTCTGCCTCTCCATTTGGTCGCGACCATAGGGTTGTATCTTTAGAAGTCTGTACCCATTCCGGTAAAGGATCGAGCTTGAGCGGCACCGGTGTAACTGTTGGCTCGATGTTTTCTGGTTCGCTTTTGACATTCTCTGCCTTCGTAGGTTCGGCACTCGTGGTTTGGTGTGTAAATAGCGGTATGTTGATGTTGACCGGCGCTGTTGGCTGCGCTTTGGATTGAACCAACTTGGCGTTGTCGGAAGCTACAGTCGGGGGGGCATCATTGGAAACCGCCGCTAGAGAGGTGGCTGTATTGGCACTGGAAACCGCTCCCGGCTCATTCTCGGAAGTTGTTTGCTGGCACCCAAATCCGATGATCAATGCAGACACTAGAAGCGATCCTGAAAGGGTGGCTGCAGCAGCCCGGCGAGCCCTTGTGCTCAGGCGAGATGATGTATCACCATCTGACAACCAGTGAAGCCCTGTTTTCAATGAGGTACCGATCGCCGAATGTTTCAGCCGATAGTTCAAACTAGCCCAAACCGGTTTGGACTCCCCGTTCCTTTTCGCCGGGTTTGTTTGCCCCGGTCCTCGCTGCCATAGCATGTCTGATAGACCTCCTGTGCGCGACGACGCCAGAATCCTACAGTGGCACTGACGTCTGGCGCTAAGGTAGTATGATTTGGCCACCAGTAGAGAATGGTGACCATTCGGTGGTGATGCGCGAAAAGCGCGGTGAGATTCGAGAAGTATCGACGCGATCTATAATTCAGGACCTGGCGAGAGTTTACCAGTCCGGCCGCCGAGCTAACTGCTAGGAGGCGGCGGGCGAATTATACCTGCTGAAATTATTAAGCGCAATGGCAGAGGGGATAAAAAGGGGTAATTAGAAGAAGGATAGAAAACATGCACT